>JBEKCX010000001.1:0-77420 GCA_050014655.1 Occallatibacter sp.
CGTCGTAGTTCTGGTGGTTGGCGACGTTGAAGACGTTGGCCATCAACTGCAGATGGTAGCGTTCGGCAAAGGGAATTTCCTTCTGAAAGCGCAGATCGTCAACCATCTTGCGGCGGATGCGCTTGTTGTCGATGCCGATGGCGGGCACGAACGACGATGCGCCCGACCCATTCCAGCCGGTGCCTTCGGCGTCGGACGAGTTATAGCTGCTGGTGCCCAACGTGAAGGGCAACCCATCCTGAATCTGGAAGCTGTCGTCGAAACTCCAGTTGTTGCTCAGGTACTTTATGAAGCTCGAGGTCTTGAGGTTGGGGAACTGATAGAGCGCGTACCCCACTAGGCGGTTGGGGATGTCCCATTGGGAGTTGCCGTAGTTGATGCGCGGGTTTGAGAAGGGGTCGTACCAGTTGTTTGCCGTGGTGGTGGTGCCGGCCTGCTGCGCGAAGTCCAGCGAATGGGACCAGGTGTAGTTGACGTCGAACTGCAGGCTCTTGAGCGAGCGGTTCAAGACCTCGAAGGCCATGGCGTTGTAGCTGGAGTTGATATTGCTGGTAAGTTCGGTAATGGTGGTGAAGCCGCTCGCCGCCGTTCCAAAGAGGTTGGTGTTTCCGTAGGCTGTGTAAGTGGGAACGACGTATTGCGTTCCGCTCGCGATGGGACCCGCGCCGGCGCTGTCGGAGATGGTGATGGTCACGTTTTGAATCGAGGCCGGGTTGAGGTTGAGGTCAAGGAAGTTAGGCAGCTCGCGCCCCAAACCGCCCAGATAGCTCAACTGAATTGCGGTGCCGTGGCTGGTCTGGTGCTGCACCGCCAGATCGAACTCCTGCACCTCCGGGTTGCGCAGGTTCGAGGCCAGGAAGTAAGAGCTTGGCGTGCCTGCGGCGCCGGCGCCCCCCACGATATTTGGGAACTGCGGACCGGCCGGAGTCGCTCCCGAGGCAGCGGGCTTGAAGGTGGTGGTGTACTGGCCGTTCGGGCTTCCGGTATTCAGCCGCACATTGAGCAAGTTTCCGTTGGTGATGCGGCCATAATAGATGCCATAGCCGCCGCGGACGACGGTTTTGCCGCCGCCGAAGGGATCGTAAGAGAACCCGATGCGGGGCCCGAAGTTCTTCTTGTCGCTGGGAGTATTGGTCAGGCCGGGGTAGGGCGTGAAGTTGAGGGTTGCGCTAATCGGAGCCGCGGTAACCAGGTTGGAAAACGGCTGCGGCAGGACCTCGTAGTCCCAGCGCAGGCCGAGTTCCAATGAGAGCCGCGGCGTTATCTTCCAGTTATCCTGGCCGAAGAAGCCGTAGTCCATGGTGTCGATGGAGAACTGCGGAGGTCCGAATCCCTGCGTCAAGCTGGAATAGCAGGGATAGGTTCCCGTGGCGACGGCGGTAGCGCTGCTGGGGGCGGCGGAGGCGGAGCTGTTGCAGGTTGAATTGGCCTTTCCCTCGTTGAGCACATCGTTGATGTAGTTGCCCAGATAGGTGTAGCTGATGTAGCCGTTGCTCTCGTAGGTGTTGTTGAGCAGGTCGGAGTTGTGAACGTTGTCGGTGCCGAACTTGAAGCTGTGATTGCCGCGGTTGTAGTAGAGGATGTCTCCGATCTGCCACTTCCGCTCGTCGGGGAGCGCCTTGCGGTAGGAGTAGTAGGGTGAGCCAATGTAAAAGCCGCTGGTGGAGGCCGCCACATTGACCTCTGGAACATTGGGCGAGAAGCCGCCCGAGGCGGTAGCCGTGGCTCCGTTTGTGCCTTGGAGGTATTGCTTGGTGTAGGCGCTGAAGGGCTGCTGGCCTTCGTCGTTCAGCTCGCGGCCATACTGGAAGAGCAGTTCGTTGCTGATTCGCGAGGTGATGAAGCTGGTCAGCTTGGTCACGCCGTAGTCGAGCTTGACGAAGTCGTTTCCCTGGGTGTCGAAGGCGTAGTGATCGGTGGCCTGGGTTTGCACGCCGCCGGGGGAATCCCAGCGCAGGCGATGATAGAGGAAGCTGACATGCTCCTTCTGATTTACCTGCCAGTCCAGCTTGGGAGTATTGATCTCCTGATAGCCGGCGTGAGGGGTAGTTCCAATATCCGTGTTGAGGGCGGCGATGCCTGCCGAGTAGAGGCTGGCGCCCTGCGCGTAACTGACGCCTTGGCGGGCGGCCAGCGTGCAAGCATATTCGTCGATGGTTGGGCCGCCGGTAAGATAGCCGTTCGCATCGCAAACCTCGCCTGAGGCCAGCGCCGCCGCGGGCAGGCCATAGAAGACGGACGGCGAGTCGGGCACGCCGACGATGGGATTGATGCGGGAATGCTGATCGTAGGTATAGATCCAGAAGAGCTTGTCTTTGATCAGTGCTCCGCCGACGGTGAATCCGTAGATCTTGCGCAGGTCTTCGGGCTTGATCGGGACCGGTGTGTAGGTGTTCGTAGCGGTGTTCAGGGTCGAGATCTTGGCAAAGTCGTTGTAAGCGGCCCAGTTGCTTTCGCGGTCGTAGAAATAGGCCTGCCCATGCAGTTGATTGGTGCCGCTCTTGGTCACGGAAGTTACCACGCCGCCGGCGGCGCGGCCATACTCGGCGGAATAGACGCCGGAGTTGACGGCGAACTCGCGAACCGCGCTGCCTGAAGTCGAATAGGCCTCGCGGGTGCGCCCGCGCTCTTCCGCGTAATAGGCCTGGTTGTCGTCGGCGCCGTCGATCTCAACGTTGTTGAGGATGGTGCTGATGCCGCGCACGCTGATCAAGCCGAATCCGTTGGTATCCGCGACGACTCCCGGAGTGGTCATGGCCAGGCTGGACCAGCGGCGGTTATTGATGGGGATGGTTTCCAGCGCCTTCTCATTCAACGAGGCGGAAAGGTCAGGCGAATCCAGGTTGAGCACCGGCGCCTGCTCGGAGACCTCGACAGAGGCCGAGGCGGAGGCGAGCGCGAGGCGCGGTTCAAGACTCGTTACCTGGCCAACCTGGACCAGGACCCCATCGGCGCGATAACCGGCGAACCCCGGTGCGGAAAAAGTCACCGTATAGGCGCCGGGTTCCAGCAGCGGAGCCTTGAAGTAGCCGCTGCCATCGGCGGTCAGCTTGACTTCGGCGTCGGTTGCTAGATTGTGGATGGTGACGGCGGCGTTGGCGACCGTTGCTCCCGAGGGGTCCAGGACGGTACCGGCGATTGAGCCTTGCGTCGTGCTCTGCGCGTGTGAGGGAACTGTTCCCGAGTACAGGCCGAGGACGAGAAGCGTCAGGCAGAGAATGCCGAGGCGAATTCGATTCTGGGTCATATGGGCTCTCCAAAGGTGCAGATCTGTTGAAAAACCGGGTTGAGGTAGAATCGCCGCTGCCTTGCGGGTGGCTGCTTCAATGCGGCGCGCCACCTGGGGGAATTGCCGCATCCTAGCCCTCAGGGGCCGTCCCATGCAATGCAGAAAAGGGGGCAAGAATGTGCAAAAGCGGTCAACTCCCACGCTACAGGGATTCGATGAATTCCCTGTAAACGACAGATGCTCTTCTCTTCCGGCCGGGCCTGCGCCGGAGGATTGCGCGGGCGCTCGATCCGGCCTGGAGGACGGCGCGAAGCCTTGAAGCCGAACCGCCGGCGGAGCAATGCGGGCATGGAGACGCCGATGCGGAGGTTCGAGGAGCGGCGGCGGCGCGGCCCCGCGGCGATCAGTCTGCCTGGGCGGGCAGTTGCGAAATTCACGGTCTGACGAACAATAAATCGCGAAGCGCGCGGAACATTCGGTCAAGGGACGTGTCTACCTCCAATAGGGGTTGGCGAATTCCGGGCTTTCGCGTATTTCTTGACAGTCTCAAGGCCGTGATGTACGTTTTAAGGGCTTGCAGGTTACTTCCCCGAAACCAGGAAACGAGAGAGATATATGGCTCAGGTGCAGAGGTTTTGCGCATTTGGATTCGCTGTTGCGGCAGCGGTTTTGAGCAGTGGGATTCAAGCCCAGGCGGTCGACCCGGCGACGCTGATCCAGGAGAAGCTGGTCTCACAGATCAAGCTGACAAAGACCACGGCCGACCGCTCGGATATTGTTACCGCCGGCGACGTTGTGGTTCTGCATAAGGACGGGTTGATGATGTGCAGTTCGGACTCCTCCTATGCGTTTTCAAACACCTATAGCAACGGGGTTCTTTCCGGGAATGTCAAGAACCGCGTGAAGGACGCCGCGAAGTCCTTCGGCTTCGGTCACATCCCTGTATTTGGGAGTGGGATCAGCGCCGGCGACGCGGCCAACAACGGTTGCGCCTCGCGCAAGTTCGTGGCCGGCGAGAAGTTCTGGATTACCGGGATCGTCGCTCAAAAGGACGGCATCCTGGTCCGCACCTACAGCGATCCCTACAATGACGTCCGCTTTTACGGGGAGATCAAGTTCCCGTTCGCGAAGGGCCCGGTTCCAGCGGCGGACGACTTTGCGAAGACCGTTTCGGAGGTGATAACGGTTCAGCCTGCCGACGATCAAGGACAAGGTGGGCAAGGCGACCAGGGCGGTCAGCCTGCGCAAGCGGCCGCGCCGGCGCCTGAACCCGCGGCTGCTCCGGCGCCCGCGCCGCTGCAGGAGATAGCGCCGCCGCCGCCGCCGGCCGATGCTCCGACGATCTCCATCGGCCAGACCAAGGCGCAGGTAACAGCTACCTTCGGCCAGCCGCTGAAGACCTCCAAGCTGGGAGCGAAGGAAATCTACTTTTACAAGGACATGAAGGTGACTTTTACCAACGGAAAAGTCAGCGACGTTGAGTAGAGCGCTCGCGCATCCAGGATGGAGCGCGGGCCTGAAACAGGAATGAGGACACGATGACCATGCAGTTTCTTCCGAGAGCCATGAGAATTGGTTCAGCAGCAATGATTCTTGCCGGACTGCTGGGTGCAGCCAGCCTGGCGAGCGCAGCCATCGATGCAAAGAAGCCCGCTCCGGCGGCCCCGAAGCCGGCCGCAAAGGCGCCGGCGCCCGCAAGGCCGTCCGGCGGCGGAGCGTCGCATACGACCACAGGGGCGTCGCATACGACTACTACCACGACGCACACGACGACGACCACCACCCACTCGGCGACCACTACCGGCGGGGCTACCACACACGGACCGACGACCGGCGGGGCTACCACGCACGGACCAACCACGGGCGGTGCTACCACGCATGGACCGACGACCGGCGGGGCTGCCACGACGCACGGACCCACTACCGCCGGAGCCGCCACACACGGACCAACCAACGCGGGCGCAGCGTCGCATACGACCAGCACCACGATGCACACGACTAGCACCACGACGCGCACGACGACCACCACCACTCACTCGACGATCCACAGCGGTCCCGCGCCGCGGGGCAGCAATGAGCATGTCACCCACACCGGCAGCGCGGTTCGCACCCGGCCCAACGGCAGGGTAAGCGACGTGCATGATGCGCACCGAGGGATGGACGTCCATCACGGCCTGGCCGGCGGGCGCAGGGTCTCAATGGAGCGTCACGACGGCAGCCGTGTCTACTCTGAGCGGGGCCGTCCAGGATATGTGGAGCGCGGCTACCACTATGGCGGTCATGATTTTGCGCGGCGCGCCTACTTCTACCACGGCCACGAATACAACCGGTTTTACATGGGCTATGGGTACCACGGATTATTCCTGAACGTCTATGCCCCAGGGTTCTATTTCCATCCTGGATTCTACGGATGGGCGTACAACCCGTGGGTGGCGCCGATTACGTTTGGCTGGGGATGGGGCGGCAGCCCGTGGTATGGGCGTTACGGCTATTACTTCCAGCCGTATCCGGTGTATCCCTCGGCCGCCTTCTGGCTGACGGACTATATCATCTCGCAGAATCTGCAGGCTGCTTACGCGGCTCAGCAGGAGGCAGGCGAAGCGGCGCCCGCTCCCGAGGCGGCGAGCGGCGGACAGCCGGTGCTTACCCCGGAGGTGAAGCAGATGATCGCCGACGAGGTGAAGGCTCAGTTGGCGCTGGAGAACCAGGAAGCGCAGCAGAACGCGCAAGGAGCGGCGCCGGACCCGGCTTCGAGCGGAATTGCGCGCCTGTTGAGCGATGGCCATCCGCATGTGTTCGTGGCCGGCGGCAGCCTGGACGTGACGGATGCCTCCGGGAACGAATGCGTGGTGAGCGACGGCGATGCGCTCCAGTTGCAGCAGCCGCCGCCTTCGGACGCGACGTCGGCGAATCTGGTGGTTCTGTCCAGCAAGGGCAGGCCGGAGTGCCAGATCTCCCTCACTGTGCAGGTTCAGTTGACCGACCTGCAGGAGATGCAGAACCACATGCGCGAGACCATTGACCAGGGGCTCCAGGATCTGCAGTCCAAGCAGGGCACCGGCGGGCTGCCGTCGGCTCCGCCGTCAGCCCAGGGCGACGCGGCTCCGGCCGCGTATGCCGCTGCCGCGCCTCCGCCGGAGGCGAATGTCGCCGCCGATATTCAGGGGGCCGACCAGCAGGCCGGGCAGGCGGAGAAGGATGTGACCGCTGAAGCGGCGCAGGATAACAGCGGGGCGGCAAGCGCTGCTCCGGCGGCTGCTCCCGCCGCTCCGGCATCCGTTTCTCTCGGCCAGACGCAGGACGAGGTGGAGGCGGAGATGGGCCAGCCGACCAGCAAGGCGCTGCTGGGATCAAAGGTCATCTACAACTACAACGGCATGAAGGTCATCTTCAAGAACGGCAAGGTGAGCGACGTGCAGTAACCGGGCCGGCTTGTGCGGGAGGGGATGGACGATTCCCTCCCGCGCCGCGGCCGCCCGTGCAATCCTCGCGGCAACTCCCATCCTCAGGGCGATTGATCACTCCTGCGCAGGCTCTTCCCGGCGGCGAGCATTCCCTCAGAGGGTCCGCCGAGGCGGACTCCGCATTGATTCCATTACATTTGCAACAACCTCCGACGGGCTCAGGGCTGGCTTTGAAGTCGCGCCCCGACACAATCCCGGCTGAATCAGATCCGCCAATCGTCGGAGCGCCAGCTCTGAATGCGCTCCTTGATCTGCTTGCGGCTCAGATTCTTCTCCAGCGCCTGCTTGGCCAGCTCCACAACCTCGTCATCCGCGGCAAAGCGCAGGCCGATCAACTGGTCCTCGGTGAGCCGGCAGATCTGCGCGTGCCACTCCGCGGGAGCCAGCGCCTGCAAGCGAATACGCTCTTCCAGCCGGATGACGCGGTCCTGGACCTTGAGCGGATAGGTGCGCAACTTGATGAAGGGGATGAAGACCGCGATCGACACGATCAGCAGCCATGCGCTGAAGACGCTGAAATGCATCGCCGTGTAAGTGATGACGATAGCCAGATTGACGAGCAGAACGGCGGACAGAACCATGTGATAGGGAGGATCGATGCGTCCATGGTTCTTGAGATTCTGGGTGGTGGATTCACTCATGAGCGACCTTCATTTCTCGCAGGCCGGAGCTGGCGGTGCGGGACGTCTGCGGCTGCGCGGAGGATTGCACAGCGGCGCCGGGGGCCTGCGCGCCCGCGCTCTCCGGATTTTGCGCGGCGGGGACTGAAGCTGTCAATGGGGAAAGATCACCCGGCTCGAGGACCGGCGGGCGCCTGGGAATGGAATGAAACAGGCCGCGCGACAGGTAGTCCACAAACAGCCCGCCGGCCAGGTACGGATTGACCAGCGTGATGGGAACGGCATAGGCGGTGGTGGTGAGCGACTCGGCGATGCTCTTGTTGGAGTGGCTCCGGCGGCGATAGCCGGGGATCTGGGGAACGTCAAGGACTTTCAGTTGCAGCTCCGGGTGCTTGCGCGCGTACTTCACCAGCTTGTATGCGATCTGCTTGGGGGTGGTTATGCCCGCGTCCGGAAAGACGCTGCGCCGGAAGACGCCAGGAAAGTAAGCGTTAAGAACCAGGCGCGCAAAATCGGCGCAGTTGCTCAGGAACAGCTCGAAGTGGGAACGATTCCTGCCGCTATTCATGCGCGCAATGAAGGCGTCGTCCTGTTCGGGGGTGGTCTCGAAGCGGAAGGCGTAGGTGCGGCGCTCATACACGACGCCCACCAGTTGGGTCCAGCCGCCGCGCGTGAAGCCGCCCGAGGGCAGGCTCTCTCCCAGACTGAGCAAATGGGCCTCGCGATACTGGTCGCGCATCCGTTCCACGGTCTTGCGGTCCGCGCGGGCGGGGACCTCCGAGGCGCTTTCGACCGAATACAGGTAGGGAACCAGCGGCATCGCCACCCAATCGTATCCGTCGATGCCCTGGTAGCGGGAGATGACGGTGCCCAACTCGCCGGCGGCGCAGCGGCGCAGCCGAACGGGAGTCTCGGCGCAGATGCGCTCAAAATAGATTGCGGCGTGCCCGGTCGGATTGAGGGCGCCAAAGAAGCCGTAGGGCTCCTCCATCAGCAGGGCCGCTTGCGCGCGGCTGCGCGATGCGCAAAGCGCCAGAGCCGCCAAGGCCAGGAGAACCGATGCAGTTGTGCGTTTGCCGAGCATCAAAGACAAGAACCCTTCCCCGACCGGGTCGATCTTGGTTTTTTCAGTATGCGGGAAATCCTGTGAAAGTCCAGCACCTCTTTCGAAGGCGCGGGCGAAAAGAGGCCGGCTTTCACGCATCGCGGCCATGAGACACTCCGGCCCTCTTTCCTTGTTTCTGTTTGGACCCGGATTGGCGGGAGATGTTGCGCCCGGATTCTGTGGAAAAGGCGAGACCGCCGGCTGCCGCCAGGGGATGAGGAGAGACCGTTCACTCTGATATGGTGATCTTTCCGGAGACCTCCGCGGTCCTTCAACCGCAGAGGTTTTTGGGCATTGGATTTCCAGTGAGGCCCGTCTTGAACCTGCGATTCCTGCTTCCGCTGCTGCTGCTTCCGGGCGCGACTGTTTCCGCCCAAGTGACCCTGCCCAAGATTCTCACCAGCCACATGGTGGTGCAGCGGTATCTGCCCGTGCACGTCTGGGGGTTGGCCTCGGCCGGGGAAGAGGTGAGCGTAAGCTTCCGCGGCGCGACCCGCTCGACCAAGGCCGGACAACTGGGCCGGTGGAGCGTGTATCTGCCGCCGGGCGCGGCCGGCGGGCCGTTTCAACTCATCGTCAAGGGCGAGCCCGCGGCTGCAGGTGGGGTCGCCACGCCTGCCCAGAGCATCACTCTGGACGATGTGCTGGTGGGCGACGTGTGGGTGGCTTCGGGGCAGTCGAACATGGAGTTTGAAATGCGCAAGGCGGCCACGGCGGGCGAAGACCTGCCGCGCACCGGCAACGCGCGCATCCGGCTGCTGATGGTGAAGAGGCGGGCCGTCGAGTATCCGCAGGACGATGCCGACACCGAGGGTTGGGCGGCTTCAACCCCTGAAACCGCCAAGGATTTCTCCGCGGTTGCCTGGTACTTTGCGCGCGAGATCGAGCAGCGCGAGCACGTGCCGGTGGGCGTGATCGACTCCACCTGGGGCGGGACGGTGGCCGAGGCCTGGACGCGCATGGCGGCGCTGGGAGAAGACGCGGCCCTGGCGCCGCTGTTTGTTTCCTGGGGCAGGATGACGGAGCGCGAGCCGGACGCGCTGCTGAAAGCCAAAGACGAACAGCGGCAGCGCGACGCAGCCCAGGCGCAGGGCAAGCCCGAGCCGCAATTCCCCTGGCATCCGCAACTGACCAGTTGGGGTCCCGGCGAGCTTTACAACGGCATGATCGCGCCCCTGACCCGGTTCCCCATTCGCGGCGTGATCTGGTACCAGGGCGAAAGCAACAGCATCGTCGATCGCAACCCTGGGTTGTATGGCCGCATCTTCAGCACGCTGATCGAGGATTGGCGCCGCCAGTGGGGCGTGGGCGACTTTCCCTTCCTCTACGTGCAGATTTCGAACTTTACGTCCACCCCGATCGAGGATTGGGCCATCATCCGCGAGCAGCAGTTGAAGACCCTGGAACTGCGCAACACGGCCATGGCTGTAACCATCGACATCGGCGATCCGGACAACGTTCACCCCACCGACAAACTGGATGTGGGATTGAGGCTGGCGCGAGCGGCGCGAGTCCTCAGCTATGGAGAGGTCATCGAATACTCGGGGCCGCTCTATCGCCAGGCGACGCCGGAGGGAAGCGCGATTCGCGTCTGGTTCGACCACGCCAAGGGGCTCCTGGCCAAAGGCGGCGCGGCAAGCGGCTTCGAGGTTGCGGGGGCCGACGGCAAGTTCTCGCCCGCCACGGCCACGGTCGAGGGCGCGACGGTGGTAGCCACAAGCCCGTCGGTGGCCGAACCGGTCTTTGTGCGTTACGGCTGGGCCAACAGCCCGCAGTGCAACCTCTTCAACGGGGAGGGACTGCCCGCTTCGCCGTTCACCTCGGTGCCGTAGCGAACAATGTGCGGGAGCGAGGCGGCAAACGAGACCTGGGAGTTTCTCAGTAGAAGAACTCACTCAGGACATCGCTCAGAAGTTGCCGGGAACAGGCAAAGCCCGCCGCCGGCGCCATGCGGAGAACAGCAGGCCGAGCCCCGAAGCGAAGAGCAGCAGCGTGGAAGGCTCGGGAGTTGGCATTAGCGACACCGCGTCGATTTCGTTTCCATACGATTCGCCGCCGTTGTCATATATCCCGTTGTCGTACACCGCATTGAAGCTCAAGACCTCGGTCGCGCTGGTCGCGGTCACGACCGCGGTATTCGGATACCACAGCACTGCGCTGTTACTGCCATCCAGATAATCGTAGTCGGTAGCCACGAGGTCGGCAGGGACGAAGTTTACGCTTGGGCCAAAGTACACCTGAAGCTCCTCATCGCCGGAGTCGGGGCGGTCGCCATAAGCCCAGAAGAGGGTGTATTGCTCCCCGACGACCAGATTGCTAACGGTCTGAAATACGTCCTCGGGGTAATTCGCGTTTACCTCCAGACTCTGGTCACCCTGGTTGCCCGCGTATGCCGACGAGCCGCCGCCGAATACCGCAGGGTTGTCGATTTCGATGAGACCCGCGGTATCGGTCGTGAACCAGCCCGGCACCGACCCATTGGGCTCCATGCTCCAGTTGCCACCCACATCCGGGAGCGCGAACGACCCGTTGACAATCAGGTCGTCCGCACCGCACCTGGCCGCCCCAGCTACCCCGAACGCCAAAACAGCAACAAAGAACAGTGCAAAACGCTTCACTTACCCCTCCGCAGAACAACCGCACATGCCCGCAATCCGGCGCAACACTTCCCCCTCCGGCGCCCTTCCCGATTGCGGAACTGGAATGACCATAATTGGCGCATGTGCCCTTGTCTACGACGCAAAGGTTGCATGGGATGAGCCCAAAAGGGGGGACCAGGCGCTCGATTGCTGGACCTGGGTTTCAGGCGGCGCAGACGCGTTCGACGGGAGGCGCAGACCTGTGGCCTGAGGATGGCGGAGAGCGTGCCGGTCAGGGTTTCGCGGTCTCACGCCCGTTTCGCGACTACGGCGCGAGAAGGATGTGGCGCTGGACCTTTCATGCATGTGGAAATGATTGAGTGGCAGGATTTTACAGGGGTGTTTTCTCCGGCCGAGGGTCTTCTGGGGATCCCGAAAATGGGACGGGGCGGGAAGAAGGAACCTGCCGCGAGTGGAAACGAAACGGTGTTCCGTGGTAGTGTGCAACACTTGCGGCCGGTTTTTTCCCTGAACGGGAGAGCGGCCGGGTCTGCGGGTGGAATGCGGTCCGCCGCGGGACGCAACGAATCACCGCATTTGTGAGTCAAACAGGCCGGACAGGATAGAGTGGTTTAGGCGATAAGGATGGCAATGAGCAAATCACTGGTAATCGTCGAGTCCCCCGCCAAGGCGAAGACGATCGAGAAGTATCTGGGCAGGGACTTCGACGTGCGGGCATCGGTTGGGCACATCATGGACTTGCCCAAGAACGATCTTGGCGTGGAGCTGCAGAAGCGGACGTTTGTGCCGGAGCTGATCGTGTCTCCGGGCAAAGAGAAGATTGTGGAGCACTTGAAAAAGCTGGGGGCGCAGGCCGAGGCGATCTATCTGGCGCCCGATCCGGACCGCGAAGGCGAGGCGATTGCGTACCACCTGGCGCTGCAGTTGGGAAAGACGGCGAAGGAGCGCAAGAAGATTCGCCGCGTGACCTTCAACGAGATTACGAAGAAGGCCGTGCAAGAGGCCTTCAAGCACCCGCGCGACGTGGATCAGAATCTGGTGGACGCGCAGCAGACGCGGCGCGTGCTGGACCGGCTGGTGGGCTACCAGATTTCGCCGCTGCTGTGGGAGAAGGTGCGGCGGGGGCTGTCGGCGGGCCGCGTGCAGACGGTGGCGGTGCGGCTGATTGTCGAACGGGAGCGGGAGATTGGCGCGTTCGGTCCGGTGGAGTACTGGACGCTGGACGCGATTCTCCACCCGGAGAGGCAGGCGGACAAGAGCTTCAAGGCGCGTTTTGTGGGCATTGATGGGGAGCCGGCGCGGGTCGCGAACGGCAAGGACAAGGACGGGAAGGATCAGTTCATCGCCAATGCTCTGCCGGACGAAGGATCGATGAAGCAGTTGGTCGCCGCGCTGGAGAAGGCGAAGTGGTCGCTGGTTTCGGTTGAGTCCAGGGAGCAGCAGAGAAGGCCGCCGGCGCCCTTCATCACCAGCCAACTGCAACGCGATGCGGCGAGCAAGCTGGGCTTCAATGTGCGGCGGACGATGGGAGTGGCGCAGCGGCTCTACGAGGGCGTCGCTATTGGCGCCGAGGGTCCGGTGGGCCTGATTACTTACATGCGCACCGACTCGCCGCGGGTGGCGCCGGAGGCCATTGCCGGGGCGCGAGAGTGGATCGGCAAGCAGTTGGGGCCACAGTACCTGCCCAAGGAACCGAATTTGTACAAGGGCAGTAAGGCCGCGCAGGACGCGCACGAGGCCATCCGGCCGACCGACGCCGCGCGGACGCCGGAGTCGATTGCCCGCTATCTGACCGAAGAACAGCTCAAGCTGTACCGGCTGATCTGGCAGCGCTTTGTGGCCTCGCAGATGACGCCGGCGGTCTTCGATGTGACCACGGCAAAGATTGCGGCGATCTCTCTGAAGACGGGCAAGACCTACGATTTCCGCGTCAGTGGATCGGTGGTGCGGTTCGACGGGTTCTTGAAGGTCTACGAGGTTCTGGAGGAGAAGAAGGACGAGGACGACGAAGCGTCCAACAAGCTGCCCGATCTGGAGCGCGTGAAACGGCTGGAGCTGGAAAAGCTGGCGGACGAGCAGCACTTTACCCAGCCGCCTCCGCGCTACAACGAGGCCTCGCTGGTGAGGGTGCTGGAGGAACGGGGCATCGGGCGGCCTTCGACTTACGCCTCGATCATCAATACGATTCAGGACCGCGAGTACGTGACCAAGATCGGCGGGCGCTTCTATCCCACCGAGATCGGGATGGTGGTCTGCGACCTGCTGGTGAAGAACTTTCCCTATATCTTCGACGTCGCTTACACGGCCAAGCTGGAAGAGGAGCTGGACGAGATCGAGGAGGGCCACGAGAAGTGGACGGACCTGCTGAAGGGCTTCTACGGCTACTTTGAAGACGAGCTCAAGGATGCCGGCAAGAACATGGAAAACATCAAGCGGATGGAGCGCGCGACCGGGGAGAAGTGCGATCTATGCGGGTCGCCGCTCGTGCTGAAGTGGGGCAAATTCGGCACATTCTATGCGTGTTCGGCATACAGCAAGAAGGGTAAGTCCAGCTGCGGGTTTACCAGGGAGAACACCGCGAGCAAGCCGGACCTTAATACGCAGGAGGCCCAGGAGGCGGGCGAAACGGAAGAGTACTGCGACAACTGCGGGCGCGTGATGGTGCTGCGGCGCGGGATCTTCGGGCCGTATATGGCCTGCCCTGGGTACAGCGAAGATCCTCCCTGCAAGACCATCCGCAAGCTGAGCCAGAAGCAGCAGCAAAAGCAGAATACGGCCCAGCCGACGGGCGAGAACTGCCCGCTGTGCTCGAAGCCCCTGGTGTTGCGCCAGGGAGCCTTCGGGGAGTTCGTCTCCTGCTCCGGCTATCCCAAGTGCAAGTACGTGAAGCAGAACCTGATCGAAGGGATGAAGTGCCCCAAGTGCGGGCAGGGCGACCTGGCCGAACGCAAGGCGCGGCGAGGCAATATCTTCTGGGGCTGCACGAACTATCCCAAGTGCGACTTTACGTCCAATTACAAGCCGGTGGCGAAGGTGTGCCCGCTGTGCAAGAGCCCGTATCTCGTGGAGAAGACGCTGCGGTCGGGCGTCTACCTGGAATGCCCCAATAAGAAGAAGAGCGTCGAGGAGATTCTGCCGAGGAAGCGGGGCGCGAAGGCGGCCAAGCCGGCGCACGCCGAGATAGCGTGCAGTTATTCGAAGCGGATCGGGGATGCGCCGCCCTTGCCTACGGCCGAGACGCATGGGCCGGTCATGGAGAAGGAGTCCGCAAAGAAGGGCGGGAAGAAGGCGTTGCAGCCGGCGTAAGGGTGAAGGCCGCGGCTCCAATGCCATCTGATATAAACTCCCGGCAAGGAGCCCTTCGATGCGCACCGGGCAAGATTCCTACGATTCAGTCGCCTATCCGAGTTTTCCCCATCCATACACGCATCCCGATCGCCTGGCGGCGATGGCCATTCTGCATGGGCTTTCACCGGCGCCGGTTGAGCAGTGCCGCGTGCTTGAGATTGGATGCAATGACGGCGCGAATATCATTCCTATGGCTTATGCCATGCCGAAGAGCGAGTTTGCGGGGTTCGATCTGGCTGGTTTGCCCGTTGCGCGCGGGCAGGAGCGGATTGGCGAACTCGGCCTGCGAAACGTGCGCATCTTTCAGGGCAACCTGCTCGACGTTGGGGCGGAACTCGGCCAGTTCGATTACCTCGTTGCGCACGGGCTTTATTCCTGGGTTCCCGAACCGGTGCGCGAACGGCTGCTGGCGCTCTGCGAGGAGCTGCTGACGCCGGACGGAGTTGCGTTTGTCAGTTACAACGCGCTGCCGGGCGGTCATCTGCGCAAGATGACTCGCGAGATGATGCTGTTCCAGGTGAGAGAGATTGAAGACCCGGAGCAGCGGGTCTCCGGCGGGCTTGCGTTCCTTCACTTCCTGGCCGAGGCGAGACCGGAGGGCGATGTATATCGCCTGCTGATCGAAGAGCAGTTGAACAGAATGGAGAAGCGCATCCCCCGGGTCACCTACCACGATGAACTGGAGGATACTTACCATCCGGTGCACTTCATCGAGTTTGTGGAGCACGCCCGGAGGCATGGCTTGCAGTACCTGAGCGAAGCAGTGCTGCCGCCGCCAACCGATCCGTGCTACCAGTCCAGCATGCAGCCGGCGATTGCGAGCGCGGCGGGCGGCGACATTCTGAAAGAAGAGCAGATGCTAGATTTCATGCGCATGCGCGGGTACCGGGAGACGCTGCTTTGCAGAGCGGAGCGCGTGCTGCGCCGCGATCTTCCTGCCGAAGATTTGCGGCGGCTGTTGCTTGCCTCGCCGGTGAAATCGGCGCCGGGAGAAGCATCCGGGGCGAAAGTCTTCCGCCTGTCGGATGGGATCACAATGGAATCGAACCACGCGGGCGCGATTGCTCTGCTGGAGGCACTGGAGGCGGCGTGGCCGCGGGCGCTGAGCTTTGACGAGATTGAACCGCTGATTGCCGGGAGCGGTTTTGCGCTCGATGGCGACGGAACTACATTGCTGATGCGGCTGGTGGTGGCGAAGATGGTCGATCTGCATGCCTGGAGAGCGCCAGTCGCTGGGAATGTCACGGCGCGGCCCAGGGCCAGCGCCTGCAGCCGGCAAGAAGCCCGGAGCGGAGCGTATGCGACCACTCTGCTGCACAGCAAGGTGGCTCTCGACGATCCCGTGGTGCGGAGCTTTCTCAAGTTGCTCGACGGAACCCGCGACCGGAGGGCGCTTCTCGATGCCATGAAGGCTGAATTCCCCACTATGGCCGAAGAAGAGCTTGAAAAGGGGATCGAGCCTGGTCTCGCCTTCTTTCACCGTGCCGGCTTGCTTGAAGCCTGACGGAGATCCGGGGATCGGCCAAGGTTCCGGCCGCCTTTGCGGAATGAATCCGCCGGCAGTTCAACCCATGCGGTCGAATCCGTTACTATGGGGCAGCGGAGACCTGTCGATGGAACGAATGCTTGCAACGCCCGCGGATGCCGAGATCATTCTCAAGCTTTATGAACTGCGCACTGAAGCGGTGATGCGCCAGGCTCGCGTGTGGATAACGGGCGAGTTCTGGCCGGCGACGGCCGAGGAGTTCTTTGCCGTGGCCGAGAATCCCGCGGACCCGCACAATGCCTGGCTGCGCCAGGTGCTCACCTATTGGGAGATGGCGGCGGCGATGGTGTTGCACGGGGCGGTTTCCGCTGAGCTGTTTGTGGATTGCAATTCCGAGGGGTTCTTTCTGCTGGCCAAGTTCGCGCCCATTCTGGAGGCGATCCGGGAGAAGAATCCGGGGTTTCTGATCAAGACGGCGGAGATGGTGGGACGGTTTTCAGCCGCGGCCCAGCGCTACGAGGCGGTGCTGAAGAATGTGGAAGCCAGGCGCAACAGCCTGCCGGCCAAGCAGGAATCGCACGGGCAGTATTCTTATCCCGTGAAGCCCTGAAGGCTGAAGGGTCTTGCCGAATTGCGGCCGGTGGAGCATGATGGTAGTCGATCGAGGTTTTCACCCCTCCTGGAGGTTTCTCATGAAACGTGCTCTGGCGCTTCTGACTGCTGGTTTCGCTCTGACCGCGATGGCGGCCGGCGCGGCTGGCTCAACCAAGATCAATGGCTGGATCTCCGACTCGATGTGCGGCGCCAAGCACGCCGGATCGGGCGCCGACTGCGTAAAGAAGTGCATCAAGAGCGGCCTGGCCCCGGTGTTTGTGGACGAAGCCAAGAAGGCCGTCTGGACCATCGACAATCCAGAGGCGGTGAAGGACTTTTATGGCGACCACGTGACGGTGACCGCGACCGCCGATGCGGCCAAGAAGAGCGTCCATATCGAGGCTATTGCTGAGGCGAAGTGAGGCTTAGACGCGAGGTTGACGCCGGGGGACGGCGGCGCGCCGGCCCATCCGGCTCAAGCGCGTAGGTTTGCATGGAGCTGAACCAGAACGGTCTCTAGCTAGATTCACTATCCTGCCTGCGCGCACAAGAAATACCGCGCCGATGTCCTCGCGCAGGGGCTGTTCTCCGTCTATCCCCACGTGAACGAGACCATAGCGACGCTCACGGGACCAATCATCCAGGGGAAACAGAGGGCCGCGACTCGCTGGCGGCTGCGCATCATCATTCTGGTGGCGCTCGGGCTGCGCCTAGCCGTGATTCCGTTCAACAACTTCGAGAATCTGATGGATGCCGACCACATCCACGCCTGGGAGCAGGGCAACGTGGCGCGGGCGCTGGTGGCTGGGCAGGGCTTCGGCAGCCCGTTCGATTCCACCCGGCCCTCGGCCGTCATGACGCCGGTCTATCCGCTCATTGTGGCGGCGTTCTTCCGTCTCTTCGGCGTCCATACCGCCCAGTCGGTTTTTGCCGTTCATGCCTTCGACTGCCTGATCAACGCGCTGGCCTGCATCCCGGTCTTCCTGCTGGCCCGGCGCAGCTTTGGCGAGCGCGCGGCATGGTGGGCAGCCTGGGCGTGGGCGCTTTCACCTTACGGGATTTACTTTTCGGCGGCGTGGGCCTGGTCCACGCATCTGTTGCTGCTTTGCCTATGCTGGCTGCTCTATCTGGCGCAGAATTTGGAAAGCTCGCCGCGGCTTGGGTTATGGGCCGGCTTTGGCCTGCTGGCCGGGTTCGCGGGCCTTACCGAGCCGTCCATTCTGGTGGTGATTCCCTTCCTGCTGGCGCTGGCGGCCTGGAGGCTGGCTCACGCGGGCAATCGCTGGCTGTTGCCGGGGGCGGTTGCCTCGCTCACTCTTGCGGCTGTGCTCTCGCCCTGGTTGATTCGCAACGCTCTGGTCTTCCATCGCTTCATTCCCATGCGTGACAGCATGGGCCTGGAGCTGTGGATGGGCAACAACGGCAGCGACCTGCGCTGGACGAGCGACTACCTGCACCCCCTTCACAACGCCGGGGAGCTAGCCGCATATGACGCCGGCGAACTGGCCTACATGGATCACAAGGCGGAGCAGGCCAAAGCATATATCAACGACCACCCCGGCTGGTACGCATGGATGTGCGCGCGCCGCGCCGTTTATCTTTGGACCGGCTACTGGAGCTTCGATGCGCGCTATCTGGCCATGGAGCCAACCGACCTTGAGAATGTGCCGTTTGCCACTTGCCTGACGCTGCTCGGGCTGCTCGGGCTGCTGCTGGCGTGGCGCGAGAGGCCCTCTGAGGTCATTCGCTACGGCGGAGTGCTGTTTCTGTTTCCCGTTATGTATTACTTCACCCATCCGGAGCCTTACGATATGCGCGCGCTCGATCCGTTGCTGGCGATCCTCGGCTGCTCCGCGATTCTGGCCTTGCGCGCCCGGACCAGGGTAAGCTCGCCGATTGCATCGGTCTCGCAGGAGAGAGGCGAACTGGCGGGATCGATGGAGTATTGAGGAAAGCGGAATTGGGAAGCTGGGCCGAGTCCTGGCCTGGAAGCCGTCGCGGCTAGAGCGGTTCCACAATTCAAGTGCCCTTTCCGGCATTGAGCAAAGTGGCGTTTTCTTGAGGAAAATGGCACTTGAGCGCAGTGGTTTCGGGGTGCAGCAATTGTGGAACCGCTGTAACCAGACCGCCGGACTCCAATGCTTCAAAACCTGCCCTTGCCATTGCCATCAGCGGCGGCGCCGGCTTTCCGCACTCCGGTCTTCAATGCTGCATGGCTAGCTCGGTCAGGTCCAGCCCGCTGCGCGCGCGCGCGTTGTTGCGGTCGCAGGCCAGCACCGCGCGAAACTGCCTGAGCGCGGCGGGATACTTGCCTTGCTGCCGGTTTCTCTCCGCCTGATCGAGCATCTTGGGAAGCAGGTTCGCGTCCAGGTCGCAGTTGCCCGCCGGGGCGGCCTTGGGCTGCTTGGCCGGAGATGCCAGGGCAGCGTGGGAAGCGGTTTTGGCTGGCGCTGGCGCGGGCGCTTGGCCCTTGCGGCTCTTGGGGGCCGGCTTGCCGGGCTTTGCCGGCTTCGGCGCGGTGGCGGCACTTGCGGGAGGGGCGGGATTGGCGGGCAGGCTCTGGGCAGGTGGGGCAACGATGGGGGCGATAGCGGGCTGGCCGGCGCTGGAGTCCGGGCCGGGCTGCGGAACTCCGGCAACGGGGCCGGGTGGAGGCGCGGCGGTCGAGGCGGCCGGGGACGCGGACGCCGAAGAAGCCGGGAGCGCCGCAACGGCCGCCGGCTTCGGCATCCAGGTGTGCTTGTAAGCGACCGCCAACGCTGCGCCAACGATAAACAGTATGGCGGCCGCGGCTGCCAAGCCCCGGAGCCAGCGCGACTTTCCGCGCGGGGGAGCGGCGAAGGCTTCGAGATCCACGTGAGCCAGCGTCACCGTATCCGGCTCCGCAGCACTCGGTTCTGCCGCACTCGGCACCGCCGCACGCGGCTCTGCTGCAAGCGGGGTTGCGATCAACCCGCCGTCTGCCGCGGCGGGCTGCGGTTCGGCGGGAGGGACGGCCGTCTGCGGAGGCGGGGCAGGCGCCTCGCCCCCCAATCCACTTGGCTGGATCAACCGGGAGAGCGCCTCCTCGTCGGAGGATCGGCTGGGCGCTTCCTTGCCGGCGCGCCAGAGCAGCTCGCACGGAGCGGCGTCCGAGGCAGTCTGCAAGGGAAGGCCGGGCAGATCGTGCAGAAGTTCAGCGGCCTTTGCGGTCAGCAGGATCTGCCCCGGCGCGGCGTTCTCCAACGGGAGCAGAACGGAACTGTCATTCTCCAGGGCAGGCAGATCGGGAGCGGAGTGAACCAGGACAGCGGCAGCCGTTGCGGCGAATCGGTCAGCCTCAGAGAGCCCCTGGAGCGCCCATTGCAGCCGGCGCGCCGTCAGAACTGCAGGTTGAATGCCGGGAAAGGCAGCCACAAGGAACCTGCCGCGGGGCGCGGACGCGACCCCCTGCTCAGCCGCGATAAGGTCAAGGGCGAGAAAGACGGCCGGATCGTCACCCGTCCAGGAGAGATCGACGGCCGGGGCGTTCTCAGGGGCTCTCCACAGCCGGATGGAAAGGGCCGCTCCGCTGGGGGATGGGCTCTCCTTGACCACTGGAGTGGCTTGAGTCGCCGGCTGGCCGGGTGGTCGGGATTGCTCGGAGGAGGCCATTTTTTCTGCTGACGCAACTGTACAGACTCCGGCTTGCCGGTGCGCAAAAGAATTGCACCTCTACGGAGGAGAATGGTAGTTTAACAGACGTGGCGAACCGGGGTGAAATGGATTCGCGGTGTGCCGGCGCGGTCCCCCCAACGCGCAGTTCTCCGGTTGCATTTCGCCCAGAGGCATTCCGTATTGTGAAGTGAATAAGACGGCAGGCGGGATCATCCTGCCGGGTTGGATCGAATTCTGGGGATTTCATGGCATTGTGTGTCGTTATGCAAGAAGCAAGATCGCAGCGCAGTTTTTTGTGGAAGGCCGTCGCGTTGACGGCGCTTGGGCTGAGCTGGAATGCGCCTGCCGCCCTGGCAAAACAGGCTTCCCTCACGGCCATCGAACTCTACGATGGGCCGTCGGGTGCGGCCTATGTGCAACTTGGCGATGTGCTCATCAACGGCAAGTTCGAGATGCGCAATTGCACGCCATTCCAGGCGGCGGCCATCGACCATTCGACCTACGGCAAGATGGAGAAGCTGGCGCTCGCGCCGGGCGGGGTTGTGGAGCGCGGCGCCGACGGCGTCCTGCACTATGTCACCAATCAAGGCACGTCCCTGTGCGTGGTGCCCGACAATGTGAAGTTCGACCACAATGCGTCTTATACCCTGTCGGAGCTGGCGGACCGGGCTGTTTTGACGGGGACTCCGGTCCCTGTCTCAGGCGTTGAGGCAGGCCCTGTGCCGCCCTTGAAGAATGGCGTGAAGCTGGTTTTTGTTGCCGCACCCGACCCGGAGCTAGCCGAGTACCTGCGCGCGCAGAGAGCCGGAGACGTTGCCGGCTGGTCGAACTATCTCGCCAAGTATGCGCTTTCGCCCCATGCCGCCGATGCCAAGCTGGCGCTGGCGTCGCTTTATCTGGCTGGCGGCGAGGCCTCACTGGATAAATACGGAAAGTCGGTGGCCGCGGGCTCGCCCTCCTATAGCGACTTGAGGGATTCCAAGGTCCAGGCCGACAATGCGAATGCCGTCAATCCCGGCCTGGACCGGACCGAGAAGCTTCTGGGAGGGATTCGCGATCAACTCACCGCCATTGCGGACAGTGGCCGCGGCGAACTGAATGCTTACCAGGATGCATTCAAGAGCCATGCTCCGGGGTATGTTCACCTGCAGAATGCCAGGAAGCTGAGCGATGTGGTGAGCGGAGTCGACGCGAGCTTTCCTGCAGGCCAGGCTCTGGCCGGCGATGTGATGCAGGCCAGCGACGCCTTCGGCAGCGTGCTGCGGTCGGCGGAGTCGGCGGTGGTGGCCAAGCACATGGACCAGGCGCTGGAAGCCATCGCTCCGTTGCGCCCGTTCCAGGACGAAGAGCCGCGCATCGCGGTCGTCGTCAATGCGGCTTACAGTTACTATCTGCAGCTGGGCAAGCATTTCGGCGAGGCGGCGGATTGGCCGAACGCCATCAAGCAGTACGAGAAGGCGGTGGGCGCGAATGACACTTCGGAGGCGCGGGACGCGCTGGCAGAGGCGCAAAAGCAACTGGTCATCGTCGAGGACAAGGCGGCGGCCGTGAAGGCGCTGGCGACCAGCCGCGACTATGAGCAGCAGAAGGATGTGATAAATGCCTTTGAGGTGCTGTACAACCTGCCTCCTTCGCAGCAGGCGCTGGTCTCCGCCGACATCGACAGACTGAAGGACGCCTACGTCCAAAGCGCGGTCCGGGCGGCAAAGGACCTGCAGAAGGCGCACGATCCCATCCGCGGGCTGGGAGACGAGATTGGGATGGAGAAGGCCTACGACTACCTGCAGCGCGCTTATGAACTGAGCAAGGTGGACTCCTACCAGGACACGATGGGCATTCTTGGCGACGATTTGAGCGCCTACTTTGTAGACCAGGCCAAGCGCTACCTGGACAAGCCGGCCGGATCGGGCACGGAGATGGGCTGGACCTATCTCGACGAGGCCCTGTCCTTTGAACCTTCCAACCAGACGGCGCACGACGCCAAGGTGGCGGCGGCTCCGGCTCATGCCATGCATTCGAAGATATCGATTCGCGTGCAGTTCCGCGACCAGACTTCGCAGCGCAACAGCACCGGCTTCATTCCCCAGCTGGAGGACGCGATTATTACCGGACTGGAGGCGCCCACCATCACCGCGGTTCGATTTGGGGAAGCGACGGGCGGCGTGGAGCCGGATTTTCAACTGGCCGGAGACGTGTTGGAGCGTCAGATCGTGGAGACCTCAAATCTGGAAGCCAAGGAGTCAAAGTACCGCGCCGGGACGCATGAAGATCCCAACGAGGCGTGGAACAAGGCCAATCGGGCCTATGACGCGGCTGTGCGCCAACTGGCGACGGATCAGTCCGCGCTCCAGGGAGTGGAGGCGAAGGGCAAGAAGAAGGACATCGATGAGGTGAACGCAAGGATCGCCGCGGACCAGAAGGCAGTGGCGGACGCCCAGGCGCTGGCCGACTCGCTGCCCAAGACCATCACCATCGATGTGATTCGCCCTTACCAGTACGTTCGCAGGACCATCGATGTCAAGAACACCATCAAGCTGCAGTTTCGCATCGGCGAGACGTTGAGCGGGCAGATGGGGGATGCGGTGGTGGTGGAGAAGGAAGACCCCAGGCAGTACGTGTTGCTGGAGGAAGTGAAGGCGGACGACACCGAGGGCGTGAAGCTGGGCGGGACCACTCCCAACACCAGCGAACTGCAGACGGCGCTGGAGAATGCGGCGCGCGATGAGCTGGTTCAAAAAGTGCGCCTGAAGGTGCAGGAGCTGCCGCGCCAGGTTTATGACGCGGGCCGGGCGAGGGAGCAGGAAGAAAACGTGGATGGCGCGGGCGAGTATTACCTGCGTTATCTGAGCTGCACCGCGGAGAATGGCTCGGCGGAGCGGCGGCACGCCAAGGAGTTTCTGGCCGAGAAGTTCAATATGCGGCCGGCGGGCGACCCGCGGTAGTTTCCGGCGCGGCGAACGGGCGAGAGACGGAGCGAGAGCATGGAATCCCGCAGTGAGAAGCCGGCGGACACATTGACTCAGATAGGCAAGTATGAAGTCGTTGGGGTGCTGGGGCGCGGCGGGATGGGCGTGGTCTATCGCTGCGTCGATAGCCACCTGGGCCGCGAAGTCGCCATCAAGACGCTGACCGAGGGAGTCAAGAGCGATCCCGCCATGCTGGCGCGCTTTTACGAGGAAGGCCGCAAGACGGGGAATTTCAGCCATCCGAATATCGTCACCGTCTACGAGCTTGGCGACGACAAGGGGATTCCCTACATCGTGATGGAACTGGTCGAAGGCGATCCGCTCGACAAGCTGATCGCAGCCGAGGAGCAGCTTCCGCTGGTCGAGCGCCTGCGGATCATGGCCGATGTGTGCTCCGCGCTGGGCTATGCGCACGGCCAGAATGTGATCCATCGGGACGTGAAGCCCGCCAATATCTTTGTGCAGCCCGACGGGCGGGTCAAGCTGCTGGACTTCGGCATCGCGCGGCCGGAGGAGCGAAAGGAGCAGGACCTCAGCCTCACCCGCCGCGGCCGCATCGTCGGGACGGTTGAGTATATGGCGCCGGAACAACTGACGGGCAAGCCCCTGGACCGCCGTTCCGACATCTTTGCCGCGGGCGTGGTTCTGTATCAACTGGTCTGCGGCGAGCTTCCGTTCTCCGGCGACGAGATCGTGCTGATGCGGAGGATTCTGAATGAGCCGCACCCTCCGCTGAGCAGCAAGTGCAAGGGCTGCCCGGCCTCACTGGACGCAATTGTCGATCGGGCGCTGGCCAAGTCTCCGGCCGACCGCTACTCGACGGCCGACGAGATGGCCGCTGATCTGACCACGGTGATCGCGGAGATTCAGGAGGGGCAGGCCCAGGAGTTATTGCCCGAGGCCAAGCGGCTGATGGAGGCGCAGGACCTTCAGCGCGCTCGCGCCGCGCTGCAACAACTGCTGAAGATGCAAAGCAAGAATGCCGAGGCGCGGGAGCTGCTGGCGGAGATTCAGCGGCAACTGAGCCAGCGCCAGCGCGAGGAGAGAATCCAGCAGCTTCGGCGCCAGGCGGAGGGCCTGCTGAACGACCAGGAGTTCGATAAGAGTCTTGCGATTCTGGATGAGGGGCTGGAGCTGGATGCCGCGAATCAGGAATTGAAGGAACTGCGGCAGCGGGTTGAGAAAGGCAAGGAGAAGCAGGAGCAGGTGCGCGAGTATCTGCGCCAGGCGGACGCCGCGCGCCGGGCGGGCGACTACAAGACCGCGATCTCCGCCGCCCGTGAGGCGCTGCAACTGGATGAGTCGAACTCCAAGGGAATAGTGCTCGTAAGCCTTCTCACCAAGGAGGCAGAGGAGGCCGGGAAGCGCGCCGACGTGAAGACGCTGCTGGAGGCGGCGCGCAGGGAACTGAGCCTGCGGCGCTACAAGGAAGCGATCGAGGTTTTGCAGAAGGCGGCGCAGGCAGACCCGGCCAACCCGGAGATTCCGATTCTGCTGGAAGACGCCAACTTCGGTCTGGAGCAGATCAAGCGCAAGGAGTTGATTGCGCGACTGGAGACCGAAGTGCTGGCGGCGGCCGGCCTTGACGAGCTGGAACGATGCGCGCGGTCGGTTCAGGAAGCGCTGGCTTCCATGCCCACGGATACGACGCTGATCCGCCTGAACGCGCAGATTGACCGGCAGATCAAGGAACAGGAGAATCGCCGCTTTGTGGAAGAGACGATTCAGGCCTGCCGCGACCTGCGCCCAAAGGAGGCTTTGAAGCTGGTCCAGGAGGCCCGGCAGCGCGTTCCAGGCGAGGAGCGGCTGCAGGGGCTGGAAAAGCTGCTCTCCGATCGGGTCAAGCGGCAGACGGAAGAGGAGCGGCGGGAAGAAATCGTATCCCAGGCGCGCGAGGCCCTGGCCGGCGGAAAGTATGCGGATGCGGTTCGCATCCTGGAAGGTTGCCAAGCGGAAGGCATTGCCACCGATGAGATTCTTTCGCTGCTGGAGTTTGCCCGCCGCGAAGAGGAAGAGCATCGCAGCCAGGCGCTCACGCGCAGCCGGGTTGCGCAGGCGCAGGCGCTGATCGGCGCATCGGCCTACGAGGAAGCGATCGCGTTCCTCGAAGGCGCGATGAAAGAAACCGACGACAAGGCCCTGCGCTTCGTTCACGAACAGGCTTTGGAGGGCCGCGCGTCGCTCGCGAAACAGGTTGAGGCGGAGCTGGCAAATGCGGGAAAGCTGGCGCGGGAAGGAGGCCAGGCCGAGGCCGTCGAGTTTATCGAGTCGCTGCCGCCTGCCGTCCGGCGGTCGGAGCGGGTGCGGGCGGCCGAGTCCGCGCTCAGGGAAGAGCGCCAGGGGGCGATCTTCCGCACCATCGGCAGGGCGTACTCAGAGCTTGAGACCGACCTTTCGGCAGGCGAGAGCACCATGTGCCGGGTGGCGGCTGCCCTGGGCGATTCCACGCTTGCGGGCTCGGTCGCAGAGACGTTTCGCGGAAGGATGCGCGCCTTTGCCGACCGTTCGGTCGTGGACCTGACCGGGAAGTACAAGATTATGATGGACAGCGGCGACAGGGCAGGCGCCGCGGAGCTGGCCACGAAAGTGGCCGGAATCGTTGACTACGCCGGCCCGGAGGCCAAATCCGGCTGGGAGAGCGTCGCCCCACGGCCAAGAAAGATCAGAACGCCGGTTCGTTTGAGCAGATAAGAGCTGCGCCCGGGGTGAACGCTGCGGAGCACATCCGCGCACGGATGCTCAACGATGCGCGATTGGCATCGGAGTCATTTCTGAGATCAACAGCGATCAAGCGGGCAGGGCGAGGAGCAGGATGCAGGTGATGTTATCCACGCCGCCGCGCTGCTTGGCCATGTGGATGAGGTTGGAGCAGGCCGTTTCGAAGGTCGAGGCGGCGAGGATGGAGGCGATCCCGTCCTCGGCAAAGTAGCGGGTCAGGCCGTCGGTGGCCAGGAGAACCCCGATGCCGGGCTTGAGATCGACGGAGTAGAAGTCGGGCTGCACCTCGGTGCCCACGCCGACCGCGCGGGTAATGACCGACTCCATGCCGCGCAGATCCGCCAGGTGGGCGTTTTCGATGGTCAGCGTGCCGTTGCGAATCAGTTCATTGATATAGGAATGATCGACGGTGAGCTGCGCGCAGCGGTTGTCCTGGAGGATGTAGGCGCGACTGTCGCCGACGTTGCCCAGTATGAGTTTGTCTTGATCGAGCGCGGCCGCCACCACGGTGGTTCCCATGCCTTTGTTCTCCGGAATCTGCCCGCTCTCCCAAACGTCGAGATTGGCGGTATTGATGGCATGTAGCAGCCGGGTGCTGACGGGCAGGCCGGAGGCCGCCGAAGCGGCGAAGCTCTGCATGATGGCCGCCACCGTGCGCGAGCTGGCGACTTCGCCGCTGGCCATGCCTCCCATGCCGTCGCAGACGACAAAGATGCCCAGCGATTCATCGTAACCGAAGCAGTCTTCGTTATTGCTGCGCACGCAGCCAATATCGCTGAGCGCGGAGACCGCGATGCGAAAGGGAGGGGCGGCGGGAACCGGCGGCTCGGCCGGCTCGGCTGAAAGCTCGGCAGGAGCGGCTGGACTGCTCGCAGGCTCTTCGATGGGCGCGGGTTCGGCCGATGCCTCTGCCGTCTGCGGCTCGGCCGGTTCCGGCGCAGGGTCCGGCGCGGCATCGGCTGGGGCCGCGGCTTCGGCCGACTCTCCAAGGGGTGCGCCCCACTGCGGAAGATCGTTGGTGAGTTCTTCGGTCATTTTCCAGCCTTGATTGTTCCCAGTGTAACCTTAACCCTCGTGCCCATCCTGCCCGCTGCGGCGATTGGCGCACAAGTATCGCTCACGCTAGCGAGCCACGTTTGCAACGCAGTGAAATCCTTTCATGAAATCCGGGTTCAGCAATGGCGCCCCAGGGCCCGAGGCGTCGAAGAGCACGATCTCAGGGGCTTGATTGTTGAAGCTGAAGAAGAACTTCAGGCGGTTGGGAGCGATCTGCGGCGCGGCGAAGCCAAAGTGGAAGACCGACCACAGGCCGGTCATGACAGGCGCGGTGTTCTTCTGGGTGGCGAGGGTGATCTTGCTGGACGGTTGAGAGACCCAATGGAAGGTGGCCGACTGGCCGCTCGCAGCGATCTGCTTGCCATCGATATTGAGAACGGCATCGGCATTGCCGGGCCCCTTGACCTCGGTGAGGGTGAAGTCGAGCGAAGGCTGGTTTCCGCCGCCCGGATAGAGGCTGGATGAGATCTTCTGGGCGTGGGTGAGGAAGCTGAGGAACGCGGGGTTGATATGGACCGTGGAGCCGGGAGCCACCACGTATTGAGAGCCCTGCAGCGCCACCAGCGCATGGATGGATGCGGTGAACTGCGCAAAGGAGCCGGAACCGGGGGCGAAGACCTGGGCGACCTCATCGGTAGAAGCCTCGTTCGAGGACTGGGGGTCGAAGGGGAACTTGGAAAGCACGGGCGCAATCTGCGCGCAGAAGGTCTTGGCTCCGCCGCCGGCGGCGTTGGCAGGCGCCTGGGCCGCCAGGTTCTTGATGGATTCGATGGGCGCTTCGAGGAGAGTGAAGCTGGTCTTATCCATGCTCCCGGCTGGGTCGGGAAGAAAGCCGTTGCGAAGGTTTTCCGCGGCTTGTTCGGCGGTGACGGCGGCCTGGATAACGGGCGCGGCGGCGGTGGGATCGTTGGCGTTGGCGGTATTAAGAGTAAGGTTCTTCACGGCGCCTTCAAGCCCCTGCAGGGACTGAATATAGGCCTGGTTGGAAGGAGCAATGAAGCGATTATCCGGATTGGACGGAGGAACAACGGACTGCGGCGCCTGAAAGACGGTCGATATCTCCGGCGCGGCAACGCCGGTGTTGATGGAGATGAGCGAGAAGAGTTCCAGCATGGCGGAGGTATTGGAGTCCAGCGCGCCCAGCCTGGTTCCGGCATCGGCGAACCTCTGGTAGGGACGGAACTGCGCCTTGGTCAGGTAGGTTCGCCAGTTCTGGATGTAGTCGGCAATGTACGCCGATTTCAACTGGGTAGAGAGGGCGACGCGGTCGATAGGGGGCCCGGAGGCGGGGCCGAGAACCCATTCTTCCCCGCGGAAGTAGGGGTCGGGGTGCAGGATCGCGTCCTGCATGAAGGCGAAACCGTCCTTGGTGAAGGCTCCCTGCACCGTATAGCCGTCGACAATTTCCTGCACCGATCCGGGGAATTTGCTGTTGAAGTTGACCCCTGGGACTTTGTGGTTGGCGGCGGCCAGCATGCTTTGGTAGACGTGCTGGAATCCCTGGAAGCCATTGAGATAGAGGCGGGCATGGGCGACGACAACGTCGTTCAGAAGACCGCCGGTCTGCGCCATGCACGAGGATGGTTCGGCAATCATGCCGGCGTAAAACGCGAACTGAGTTTGCGCCAGCTGGGCGAGGTCCGGAGCGGGAGTTGCGCTGCCGGCCCATTCGGTTGCCAGCGCGGTGGGAAGGAAGTCGAGCGTGTCCTGGGCGGAGTCGGGATTGGGGTTTGTGGCCGTGACGATGTAGGCCTTCAGCGGCCGGTAAGTCGCGCTGTAGTCGGCGTCAGGCGTTGGCACGGCCGGCACGGCGCGCAGCTTGGCGAGAATTTGCTCCTGCGTCGGAGCCAGCAGCAGGGCGCGGAATTTGTTGGAGTAAGCCTGGCAGGCAATGGGATAGAGTGCCTCGCCGCGATAAAGGCCGAAGCGATCCATGAGCGGCGGGCCGTTCTTGCGATAGCCGTCGAGTTCATCCAGGACCGCTCTAAGCCTTTCGAGGGCCTCAAGGTCGGCGGAAGAGGCAAATGCGCCGGCGGAGACGGGCGTAACCGGCGCGCCCGCCGCCGCGGCTACGCGCTGTTCGAGCGAGCGGTTGTGGAAGAAGGAGATGGTGGTCAGTAGCAGCAGAATCAGAACGACCGCGCTGACGCAGCCGAGCAGCGCGCACTTGAGAAAGCTGGTCCGGGTGCTGGCGCGGCTGGCCTCCAGGGCCGACTTGTCGGCGAGCAGAATCTGCGAGAACAGGTGAGGCAGAAAGACCCACTGCGCAACCTTGCGCGTACCGCCTCGCCGGGACTGCGGCGCGGGCGCCTGCTGCTGCTCCATGGCGGCGAGAGAAAAGATGCGGGTGGCCCCAGCGTTGACGGAAGGAGCGGCAGCCTGCGGCTGAGCCGGGCCGATCTCGAGAACGTCCTCGACCACGTGGGCGCGCATGCCGGCGAAGAAGAAACCGCGCAGGAACGGGTTGACGCCGATCTGGCTGGGACGGGCAACCTCGGCGAGGAAAGAGACGATGCCGGCGCGGAGCTTGCGCAGGTCGCGGGGGAACTCATAGGCGCGCGCCAGGTCCTGGAGTTCGCCGCCGCGGGAGAGAATATCGAGGCGGAACTCGGAGAGCGCGTAAAGGAGCTGGTCGAACCGCGAGCCGATCAGGGCCGTGGCTTGCTCGGTATAGAGGCCGGAGCCGGAGTCGAGGGAAGAGAGCAGCGTGCCGATGGGGAGCTTGACCTCCTCGTCCGAGAGCCGGGCGACGTAATTGGCAAAGGGAGTGACGTTGTCCAGCTTGGTGAAGAGCACATAGACGGGCAGCGAGATGCCGAGGGTCTGAGAGAGCTGGCGGAGACGCTCATTCAGGGATTGCGCCAGGGCGCGAATCTGCTCGGAGGTATTGGGAGCCAGGATGCGCTCGATGCTGACGCAGACCACCACGGAGCGGGCCGGGAGGCGGCTGTCGCCGAAGACCGAGCCAATCCGCGCGGGCATGGTGGCCTTGACGAGTCTCGCCCACAGCGGCGGCTGGCGCAGGAGCGAGCCTCCGGCCTCGACCAGAACGAAGTTGCCGGCCAGCCAGACGTTGGCCAGCTGAGTGGGAACGACGAGGCCGTCCCGATAGACGTTCCCGGCAAGCAATTCGGGGTCCAGGCCGGATTGCAGCACGGTTTGCGTCTTGGCGGAGTTCTCATCGCCAATCACATAGATAAGGGGCAGGGAAGCCAGCGACTTGGCGCCCGCGCGATTGGCTTGGCGAATGCGGGCATCAGCATCGCGGAGCAAGGTGCCCAGGTTGATGGCGTCGGGAGTGTCGGGCCCGGCTGCTCGCCCCGCGGCCTTATCCAGGCTGTGCATATACCAAAGAACGAAGACAACGGCCAATGCGCCCAGCAGACCGAGAATGACGCAAAAGAGCACCAGTCTTGTGCCTTCAAAGTGCAGGGCAAACGCCCCCCAAATCACCAGGGCCAGATAGACGAGAAAGATCAGTATCCCGATCAGGATGCGTTTCATAGGGATATCTCCGCAAGGCTGGTTGCCGGGTTATTCGCCAGGGTTGGAGGCGTTTGCTCAATGCCGCGCGCGGTGGTGGGCATCGACTGGCCAAGAATCAGCATGTAGCCGAGATAAGCCAGGAGGGTGAAGACGGCCAGGACGATGGCGGTCACCGCCAGGCGGAGCACCCAGGGGTCGCGTTTGGGGCGGGGGGGCGCAGCCGGGGCTTCGGGGGGGCGGAGGAGCGCATAGGCGCCGCGGATGCGGGTGATCTTGTCGCGGATGCGGCCGAGAATGGCGTGAATCTCAGAGGCGTCGCCGAAGGCGAAGCGGCCGCGGTAGCCCAGCAGCAGGCAAAGGGCATGCAGCTCCAGCACGTCGGCAACCTCGGCGGATTCGGGCCGGTTGAGCAGATCGGTCACGTTGCGGAAGAAGTATTCGCCGGCGAAGTGACCGCCGAACATCTCTTCCTGCAGCGGACGGCGGGCCCAGTCGGCGAAGGTCGGGTCCTTGGAGTTGAGGACGCTCTCGTCGAGGAATCCGATCATGGCGTAGATGGCCATCTTGGAGGCCTCATCGCTGTAACCCATGGCGGAAGCGTCTTTGACCGCCGCTGAGATCATCTTGCGCAGGGTGGCGCGGAAGGAGTCGGCGTTTTCAACGCGCTGAACGTAAAAGCGGGTGCGCAGGATGACGGTAAAGACTTCCTGGAAGGCCATAGCCAGATTGTTGGTCTTCATCACCTGAAGAGGGGAAGCTGGAGAAGAAGTCATGCGGAGGTCTCCGTGATGATGGTGAGTTCAAAGGTTGCGTCGCCCAGGTCGCCGGGCAGATAGACTCCCACCTGCTTGGTCAGGAGAATATGCTGCCAGCAAGCGCCGCTGAGGGAGACGGAGAAGTAGTGCATGTCGGCCTGGGCGTGGAGCGCGGCGGGCGGGACGGGCAGGTGCATCAGCTCCAGGCCGGGAAGGGCGCGCTGCACCAGCTTGGCAACCCCCTCGGCCGAACAGACCTTGACCAGCGCTGGGGTCTGGCGCAGGATGAGCGACTCGGCGATGGGGGAGCGGATGCCGAAGATCCAGCGCGCGCGGCGCAGGCAGCGCTCGTCCTTCACCTCGGCCGCAAAGATGTAACTGTCCGTTTTGCGGAACTGAAGAGTGACGGTGTTGGATGGGGCGACGATCTCGAGGTAGCGCCGGATAAGAGCATCCAACTCCTTGAATGTGGAAGCCAGGTCGCGATGCCGGTAGGCCGGAATCTCGTCGCGGGCCGATTCGAGGGCAAAGGTGCTCAATGCGCCGGCCAGGCGGACGAGATCGCGGTAGACCTCTTCCGGGTGGCTGCGGCGGTCCTGCAGATGATGGCGCAAGGCGGGCAGGCTGGAGCAAAGAGCGTGCAGGAACCAGTAGTTGGCCACATCGAGGGCTGAAGTGCCCAGCTCGAAGCCGCCGGAACTGGCCCTCACGGAACGGGTGGAAACGATCTTCTCATCGATCGCCTGAACCAGCCGGTGCAGGATCAGAACCAGGCTCTCGGACGCGCTGATGCGCAGGCAGGGTGGAATGAAGTCGGGGTCGGAGGCAAATCCCCCTTTGCCGTCGCGAAAGATGCGAGCGATGGGAAACGAGACGGCGCCTTCGGCGAGCTGAGCCTGGCTCAACAGGACGAGGTTCTTGCGGGCGAATGAGACGCTGTTCTCGCCCTGGCCAAGGGCGTCGTCTCTGAGCACGCGCTTGACGGCGCCATACCGGGCGCTCGAGCCGCCGCCGAGGTCGCAGTCCAGACCCTGGTCCTGGCGGGGCGGAATCGCCAGGTGCAGGATGATCTCGCTGTCGGTGGAAGCGAACAGGCGGCTCAGTTGCACTGGCTCAGGAACCGAGTCGCAGTCGGGCAGATCGAAGATGAGCCCGTCGGGCAGAATGCCGGAAGCGAAGTTGAGAATGGCGAGACCGTTGCCGAGGGCCTCCGTGTCGATGGAGAAATGAAGAAATCCCCACGGCTCCTGGCGAAGGTTGGAGTTGAGAAACCAGAGCGAATCTTCGAAATACCGGCTCTGCGTCTGAAAATGATGCGGACCGAGATGCATTCCTTCAGACCAGACGACCCGCGAAAGGAACTTCATAGCAGGGAGACCACCATGGGCGAGAGTTGAACAGCAGGTTGGTTTCCGGATCGGTCGCGGGCGAAGCTCCATCGAGAGCAGCCTGGCCTCGATCGAAAGAATCATGCCGTCTGTCCGGACGATACTCCCAATAACCTTCGCTGAGTCTATTCGTCCGGCGTGGAGGGGTGCAACCGCATTATACGCAAAATCTTTTTGGGTAAATAGGCAAATCGGGCGCGACGGAATGATTTATGCTACCGGCATTGCACCGGAGGCCTGATGGCATGGACAAAGCGACGAAACCGGATGGATCGAACGCCTCACCGTGGCCGGAGGAATCCGGTTCGGAACAGGGTTTTGGTGCAACGGGCGTTTTTCAGGTGGTGAAGACGCCGGAGGCTCCGGCTGGACCAGCCCCCTCGGGATTGGAGTCCTTCTTCCCGGAGAACCGCGCTCCGGAGCCGGCAAGGCCGCTGCCGCCGCCAGCGCCTAGGTCGCTGGCCGAGCCGGTGGTCCACAAGGTGGTCTTCGGGGCCGGCGCGGAGAGCTCGCCGGAGCTCCTGGACCGGATGCGGCTGGCCTCGGCGGAGAGAGCGCCTCTTGCGGAGAAGGTTCCGGCGGCCGGTTCCGGCGGCGCGGGCAGCGGAGGATTCACGGAACTGCTGCGCACATTGGGAAGCGATTCGGCCCCGCCTCCGCCACCCCCCGCGCAAGAAGCGCCGGCGCCCGCGCGTCCAGCGCCCCCGTCGGGGTTCACCTCCCTGCTGCAAACTCTGAACGCGCCGGAAGCAGCAGCGCCGCCAGTGAGACCGGTTCCAGAACAGCCCAGATCAGTCCCCGCGGCCTCAGGTTCGAGTGGATTCACGGAGTTGCTGCGGACCACGGGGGGCGCGGATGCAGGGCCGGGAGCTTCTGGGCTGGCGGCGCCGGGACCGGGCGAAGCGCCATTCTTCGCGGGAGCGGCCGGGGCCGTTCCCCCTGCCGCCGAAGGCAAGCCGGGAGCCTTCACGCAGTTGTTCGGCACGTTTGGCAGCGAGGCGAGCGCACCGGCCCCGGCGGCCAGCGAGCGCGGACCGGCGCCCTCCGCCGCAAAGGCGGATTCCTTCACTCGGATGCTGTCGCTTGAACCACAGCCTCCCGCCCGTGAGCCGGCCTTCCAGGAAGAGCGCAAGCCATTGCCGGGAAGCTTGAATTACGGCGTTACCCCTGGAATGGCCGGGCCGGCCGCGCCGGTCCGCGATCCATTTGCCGCGCCGGCGGCTGAGACCCCGCCGGAAGAAAGCACTCCGCCGGGGAGCGGAGTCGGTATTACGCGCTTGATTCAGATGCTGGATGAGCCTTCGAGGCCGCCGGCTGTGCCTGTTGAGGCCCCGCGGGTCAGCCCTCCGCTGGGGAAGGAGCCAGGGGCCTGGACGCAGACCTTCGCATCCCTCTCCACGCCCAGTGAACCAGCGCCGGCGGCCAGAGCGCCTGCGTGGGCTTCGCCGCCGCCCTCCGCGGCAGCGGCCCCGCCCGCGCGGGAGGTGCAGTTCCCCGGCGGCCTGAACGAGCCCGTCGTGCATCCGGCAGCCTCCGGACCGAGCGAATTTACGCGCATTCTCGATGCCTCCAGGATGCGCGAGATGGCCATGAGGGGCGGCGCAGGCGCGGCCAACCTGCCCCAGGCGCCGCTGCCGCAGGCTCCTCCGCCGCCGGCTCCCGCGCCGTTTTCCCCACCCGCGATGCCCAGTTATCCGCTTCCCGCAGCGCCGCCGATGGGCGGAATGCCGGGGATGGGGGCCATGCCTCAGCCCGGCGTTTACCCTCCTCCGCTGCCGCAGCCGCCGGCTTATCCAATGAGCTACGCGCCGCCGGCCGCGGTGATGCCGGCCGCGGGCGCAGGCTTGCCGCAGCCGCCCGGAATGTATGCTCCGGCGCCGCCGCCCATGCCCGCCGCTCCGCAAGCGCTGCCGGTGAAGCCGCCTGATGCGGCGCCGGGGAAACTACAGCAACTGGTGCCTGTGCTGCTGGTGGTGATCATCGTTCTGCTGATTGCGCTCCTGGTGACGGTCATCTTCCTGATGAAGCATTAGGAGTTTGCCGGGAATCGATTCCCAGAGGACTCGTTGGAGGAAGAGATGCTGAAGGGCTTTCGGGATTTTATCCTGCGCGGAAACGTCGTGGACCTGGCGGTCGCCGTCATTCTCGGCGCGGCCTTCAATGCGATCGTCACGTCGTTTGTGAAGGACATACTCACCCAGTTGATCGCCGCCGTTGTGGGCAAGCCGGACTTCAAGGATGTGGTGCTCAAGCTGAACGGCACCCCCATCTATATCGGCAACTTCCTGAACGCGGTCATCGCGTTTTTGATTGTGGCCGGCGTGGTCTATTTTGCCATTGTGCTGCCGTTGAACGCGCTCATGGCGCGGCTCAAGAAGCCCGCGCCGGAGGCTCCCTCGTCGATGAAGACCTGCCCGGAGTGCCTGAGCGAGATTCCGCTGGCCGCCAAGCGCTGCGCCCACTGCGCCCAACCGGTGGCATAGCGGCCTGCCGGCGCCCGGGGCATTTTCAGGGATAGTGCAATGTCCTGGGTGCCTCACCCACGCTGTCATCCTGAGCGAAGGTCGCCGCGGCGACCGAGTCGAAGGACCTGCGGTTCGTACTTTTGTTGGGGTGGGAAACCTCAGAGCACGGATCACAGAAGCAATGAGAATGCTCTGCCCAGAGCACGATCAATGTGGCCTCGCCCCCCTTGGGACTGAGATACTGAGAGTCTCGAACGCCGCTCATGAAAGTGTCCAACGAATGATGGTGCGCAACCCGCTTGCTGTTCTGCTCTTGCTCCTCCTGGTGCCCGCCTCTGTGCCGGCCCAGTCCGCCGGTGTGGTCGCGCCTCAGGGTGCGCCGCCGGCGGTCTTCGGATACGGCGACTTTACCGCTGAGTCGAAGATCGAGGAGAGGTTTCTCGCGGTTCCCGATGCCCAGCTTGCCGGCCAGCATCTCAAGATCCTCACCGCCGAGCCGCACCTGGCCGCGACGCCCGAGGACCGCAAGACCGCCGAATACGTCGCCCAGAGGTTTCGCGAGGCCGGCCTCGATGCCGAGATCGTGCCCTACCGAGTCCTGCTCAACCAGCCCAAAGTAGTGCGCGTCGAAGCCTTCGACGCCGCCGGCCAGCTTCTTATGACCGGCCCCACCCGCGAACACGTCGAGGGCGACCCCTACCAGGACGATCCTCGCGTGGTGATGCCGTTCAACGGATCGTCAGGGTCCGGGGACGTAACCGGCGACGCGGTCTACGCCAACTACGGCCGCTTGGAGGACTTCGACCAGCTTGCCGCCCAGCAAATCGACCTGCGCGGCAAGATCGTCCTCTGCCGCTACGGCGCCAACTTCCGCGGGGTCAAGGTCTACCTTGCCGAGCAGCGCGGCGCCGCCGGCGTGCTCCTCTACTCCGACCCGCAGGACGACGGCTACTTCAAGGGCGACGCCTATCCCAACGGTCCCTGGCGGCCCGAGACCGGCGTTCAGCGCGGATCGGTCCAGTATCTTTTCAAGTATGCCGGCGACCCCGAGACCCCCGGCGTGGCCTCGACGCTGGACCTGCCCGACTCGGCCCGCATCTCGCCGGACGGCAACCAGCCGCGCATCATTTCGATTCCCTTGAGCTATCGCGATGCCGCGCCCATCCTGCAGGCTCTCAAGGGCGCGGGCGTTCCGCAGGGCTGGCAGGGCGCGCTGCCTTTCCGCTATCACCTGGGAGGGGTTGGAACGCAAGGCGGCGTGAAAGTCCACCTGGTCTCGCAGCAGGACTACCAGCGCCGCATCATCTGGGACGTGATCGGGAAGATCCCCGGCTCGGAGTACCCCGGCGAGTGGGTCGTCACCGGCAACCACCGCGACGCCTGGGTCTATGGCGCCGTCGATCCCGGCAGCGGCACCGCGGCCATGCTGGAATCGGTGCACGGCATCGGCGCACTGCTCAAGCAGGGCTGGCGGCCCAGGCGGACCATGGTCTTCGCCAGTTGGGACGCCGAGGAGGAGGGACTCGTTGGCTCAACCGAGTGGGTCGAAGAGCACGCCGCTGCCCTCGAACGCGCCGTCGCCTACTTCAACACCGACGTTGCCGTCTCCGGCCCGGAGTTCAGCGCCGCCGCCATCCCCTCGCTCAAGCAGTTCGTCCGCGAGGTCGCGCGCTCGGTTCCCTCCCCCGCCGGCGGAACGGTCTACGACCAGTGGAAGAACTCTCGCCCGGAGGGCAACGAGCACCGCGCCTCCAACGCTCCGGCAGCCGCCGAAGAGGTCCACATCGGCGACCTCGGCTCCGGCTCCGACTTCACGCCCTTCTTCCAGCACGCGGGCGTGCCCTCCACCGACATAGGCTCCGAAGGCCCCTACGGCGTCTATCACTCCGTCTTTGACAACTTCGCCTGGTACACCCGCAACGCCGACCCCAGGTTCGTCTATCTCCAGGAGATGGCCCGCGTCCTCGGCCTTGAAGCTCTGCGCATGGCCGATGCCGACGTGCTGCCCTACGATTACGCCGCTTACGCCCGCGCCATCGAATCCTACATTCAAGCAGCGAAGCGCCGCGCCGGGGACGCCGGGCTTGGCGCGCTGGACTTTGCTCCCGCTGATGCCGCCGCCGCACGCTTCGCCGCCGCGGCGCAGGAGGCGCGCAGCCGCCAGATCCCGCCCGCCGGAGACTTGGCCAAACTCAATCTCGCCCTGCGCGAAACCGAGAGCGCGCTCCTCTCGCCGGCCGGCCTGCCCAATCGCCCCTGGTACCGGCACGTCATCTTCGCTCCCGGCGAGTTCACGGGCTACGCGGCAGTCGTGATTCCCGGCGTCAACGAGGCTATAGACGCCCGCGATGCCAAGCTCGCCGCCGAGCAGTTGGCCGTCCTCACCCAGGCGCTCGACCGCGCCGCGCGGGCGCTGGCCCCCGCGCCCTGATCGAACGGCGGCCCAATCCCGATCTGCTGTCGCAGCGCTCCCACTGCCCGGCGGCCTCGCATCGGATTCCGCTTTCGGCATCGGAGGTCCGCCTTCCGTTACGAAAGTATCGGTCGGTGCAAATCTCCGAAAAAAACACTTTCCACTTCTCCCACTAAAGCGTTATGATCCCCCAATTCCGGCCTCTCCACGCCGAATGTGCCCGGAAGGAGCGTGCGTCATGTTCAGTGTCTTGATCGTTCTGGCCCTCGTCGCAATGATCGCCGGCCCGGTGGTTCTGTCCTCGATTCAAAGGGCCAGATCCCGCGAACACGACTATTGAAGCCCATTCAGCGCCTACAGAATCCGGGTGCGGTGGCCGCGCTCAAGGCAGAAGTGTGTCTACAGCAGCCTGAAGCCTGTCAGGCGACTTCGGATACCTTCATGAAATCGAGCGCGCGGATGAGGTAGGACTTCAGATTGCGGCGGGGCACAACGGCATCGAGGAAGCCCTTCTCGAGCAGGAACTCGGCGCGCTGGAAGCCCTCGGGGAGCTTTTGGCGGATGGTCTGCTCGATGACGCGGGGTCCGGCGAAGCCAATGAGGGCACCCGGTTCGGCGATGTTCAGGTCGCCGAGCATGGCAAAGCTGGCGGTGACGCCGCCGGTGGTGGGATCGGTGAGCACGCAGACGTAAGGCACGCGGGCGTCGTCCAACTGGGCCAGCGCGGTGGAGATCTTGGCCATCTGCATGAGGCTGACGACGCCTTCCATCATGCGCGCACCGCCCGAGGCCGCCACGACGATGAGGGGCTTGCGGTCAAGCCGGGCGCGGTCCACGGCGCGGGCGATGGTCTCGCCCACCACGGCGCCCATGGAGCCGCCGATGAAGCTGTACTCCATGGCGCTGAGGATCACCGGGTGGGGTCCAAGCAGGCCGACGGCGTTGAGGATGGCATCGTCCAGGCCGGTAGCCTCGCGCGCGTCGCTGAGCCGGTTCTTGTAGGGCTTCACGTCGACGAAGTTGAGCGGGTCGGTCGAGCGCAGGCCGCCGTCCACCAGTTCATAGCCGGGTTCGAGCAGCATCTCAATCCGCTGGCGGGCGCCAAGCTTGAAGTGGTGCTGGCACTTGGGGCAGACGTTGAGGCTGGCGTCGAGATCGGCTTTGAAGATGGTCTGGCGGCAGCCCAGGCACTTGATCCACAGGCCCTCGGTTCGCACAGTCTTCCCTGCCGCATCCGAGCCATTCTCGGGGCCGGGACCGCCTGCCGCAGGGAACTCGCCATCTTCACGCTTGAACCAGGACATTCGCACTCTTTCTCGCGCGCAGCCAGCCGCCGGCCGTCCGCATTTTGCCGCCCGCTGTCAGTATTCTATTCCGCGCTGGGCAAGGATGCCCTTTTGATAGGCGTGTTTTACCTCGCGCATCTCGGTGACGGTATCGGCTATCTGCACCAGCAGGGGGTGAGCGTTGCGGCCGGTGAGGATCACGTGCATCATCTCCGGACGCCCGCGCAGGGCCTCGGCCACCACCGCCGGGTCAAGCATTCCATAGCCGATGGCGTAGTTGATCTCGTCCAGAACGACCATATCCCACTCGCCGGAATAGATGGCCTCGCGGGCCTCGGCCCACGCCACCTCCACCAGGCGAATATCCTCGGGATCGGTCTCTGCGCCGCCCACCTTCACAAAGCCGCGGCCCATCTGTTTGACGACGAAGTTCGGGCCGAAGGCCTGGGCGGCATCCAGCTCGCCATAATGCCATGAGCCTTTGAGAAACTGCAGCATGAGCACCCTCATGCCGTTGCCCACGGCGCGCAGGGCAGTGCCCATGGCGGCGGTGGTCTTGCCCTTGCCGGGGCCGGTATTGATCAGGATCAGTCCTTGGCGCGAGTCGGTCATAACAGTGGTCAGTGGTCAGCGGACAGCGGACAGTGGACAGTTGGCAATCGCGAAGGGAACGCCCAGAGTCCGCTGTTTCCGGCTGGCGGTCCTCAATTCCGATCGTTCGGGCCGATGACTGACAACTGACCACTGACAACTGACCACTGCCTTTCCTCAGTGGCCGGTGTGATAGGGGTGGCCACTGAGAATTGTAAATGCCCGGTAGAGCTGTTCGGCCACCACCAGGCGAGCCAGCGCGTGGGCCATCGTCAAAGGCCCAAGCGAAAGCAGCAACTGGGCCCGCTCGCGAGCTCCCTCCGACCATCCGCTGGCGGGGCCGACGGCGAAGACGATGTGCTGCGCACCCTCGGCGCGGCGTGCGCCGAGCCAGCCGGCGAAGGCTTCGGAGGTCATCTGCCGGCCGCGGCTATCAAGGAAGACGGGCACGGCGGGCGTGCGGCCCTGCTGCCGGAGGAGCCATTCGAGAAATGCCTCCTCGGTCCGGAACGACTCAGCCTGGCAGCGCGCGAAGGGCGAGCAGCGATCGAGATAAAGCTGAGCGAGGGAGTCGAATCCGTCCTTCGAACTGGCTCGTGCGCCGACGTGGGCGAGCGTGACGCGCATGGCAAGGAGGATACCTCACCCGGCCGGATTTCGTCCTCCGGGTTCGTGAAGGGATTCCCCAAAAACGAGAGCAAGTGCCCATTTTTGGAATATGCAAGCAAGAATCTCCGCAATTTCATATTGAGTACCTAAGTACCGGGCAAATGAAATGAAAACAAAGCGTTTATTTTCAATGAAAAGCGAAGTATTCTCCGGGTTCACGGAGATTGGCAATCGTCATGCAGCATTTCTAGAGATAAGCCGTCTCTGGGTTTCCCGGAGTAGCTGTCGGCATCGGGCGAACCCCGGCGATCAAGTTGACACCATCTGTCTTTTACGCGGTTTAGTTTCTTGAAGCTCACTTGCGGTCCAGGTTCATCCCCCGGACTGGACGCCGAAGCGAAATGCGTGGATCGTGAAGTCTCCTTTAGATGGCTTGCGGTCCCGACCGATCATTTGGAGGAGTCTGAATGCGATTCTTTAGGTTGGAGAATTTGGCACTCGCGTTTGGCCTGTTGGCAGCCGCCGCTTTTGTGGCGAACACCACGGCCCCGGCCGTTCACGCTCAAACAAACACCACAGGCGCAATCGCTGGAATCGTTTCGGATTCGACGGGCGCAAGCGTTGCGGGTGCTACTGTTACCATCACCGGTCTGGCAACCGGCGAAGCCCGCACCGCGACGACCAGCTCCGTGGGCGAATATCGCCTGTCGCAACTGCCTCCGGGACGGTATTCGATTGAGGTCGCAGCTGCCACCTTCGAGAAGTCCAAGATCACTATCGACGTAAGCCCGGGCACCGTCGCCTCAGCCAATGTCACGCTGACGGTCGGCAAGGCCAACGTGACTGTCGAGGTTTCCGCAGGCGAGGTGCCGATGCTGCATGTGGAAGACGCTCAGCTTTCCACCGTCTTTACGCAGGAGCAGGTGCTGACCCTCCCCAACCCAGGCAACGACCTGACCTTCGTTGCTCAGACCGCTGCCGGCAGCGTGATGAATACCCAAAGCGGATACGGAAACTTCTCCTCCTTCGGTCTGCCGGGCACGGCCAACACCTTCACGGTGAATGGCGGCTACTACAACGATCCGTTCCTCAACGTGAACAACTCCGGCGCCACCAACCTGACCCTCGGCAACAACGACGTCGCCTCCGTGACCGTTACTTCGAATGCCTATAACGCATCCTTCGGGGGCTTGGGCGGCGCGCAGGTGTCGGAGATTACGCGCTCCGGCGGAAACAAGTTCCATGGCAATGGCGCCTACTGGTGGAATGGCCGCGCGATGAACGCCAACAGCTACTTCGACAAGCAGGGCGAAGTGGCGGCGATAGATGCGGGCGTACCCGGCGTGAAGCAGAAACCCCCGTTCGACAATGTGAACCAGTGGGCGGGCTCCATCGGCGGTCCCATCAGACCCGACAAGACCTTCTTCTTCGCCAACTATGAGGGCCTCGCCGTCGTCCTGCCGACCCGCACCACCGTCTACGCCCCCGATGCCAGTTATCAGGCGTTGACGCTGGCCAACCTGACAGCGAACGGCCTGGCTTCGGAGATTCCGGGCTACAAGAATATCTTCAGCCTCTACTCCAGCGCCCCAGGCTACTCCTCCGCGGCCGTTTCCACCCCGGATTCGGAGGCCGGCGGCTACGGTACCGTGTCGTTCAACGGCACAGCCGGGAATTACACCCATGAGTACATCATCAACGGCCGCATCGATCAGAGCTTCAGCGAGAAGGACCATCTTTTCGGCCACATGACCCGTGACGATGGCGTGCAGGCTACCTACACCAACGTGCTGAACCCCCTGTTCAATGCGGCCAGCCCTCAGCCCTCCTGGGATGGCCAGCTTGGCGAGCAGCACATCTTCTCGCCGGCGCTCTCCAACTCGTTTCTCTTTGCCACCAACTGGTACCAGGCCGTTTTTAGCAACACGACGGAGGCCGCTTCAGAGAAGCTGGTGCCGTTCAGCTTAATCTTCGTGGACCAGGATCTGGCGAGCAACGTCCCCGGCGCATGGCCCGGCGGCTACAACATCATTTGGCCGCAGGGGCGCAACGTGACCGGCTACCAGTTCCAGGACGATGTGAGCTGGACCAAGGGCAAGCACACGCTGGGTTTCGGATGGACGATGCGCCGCGACGACATCACCGACTACAGCCCCAGCGAGTTCACCAGCTCTCCGGAAGCGGTGGTAACGAACGGCAGCTTCGAGCAGGGCTACGTCGACCTTTGGGTTGAGAATTTTCCCACCCGCTCCACGCAGCCGGTTGCCCTCTATGCCATGGGCTGGTACGCCCAGGACCAGTGGAAGCCTATCCCCAACCTGACCCTCACCTACGGGCTGCGCATGGAGCACAACTCCAACCCGGTCTGCCGGACGGACTGCTTCGCGCGCTTGAGCACCAACTTCGCCGCCGCAAGCGCCAAGACGTCGACCCCTTATAACAAGCTGATCGCATCCGGCTTGTCACAGGCATTGGCAGGTTTGCAGACGTTCGGCTATGAACCCCGCGTGGGATTCTCCTACCTTCCGTTTGGAGCCCAAAGCAAGACCACGCTGCGGGGCGGGTTCGGCATGTTCGCAGATGCCTTTCCCGGAGTGATCGCCGACGACCTGCTCAACAACGCCCCGACCAACGTTCCGTTTTCCATCTACGGACCGGCCTTCGGCGGCGGGAACAACACGCTGATTCCCACCGCTGCCAACAGTGCCAGATCTATCGCGACCGCCTCGAATGCGGCCTTCCAAAGCGGCTTCAAGAGCGGGGGCAGCCTCGACACCATCTCTGCCGCGGTCCCTGCCTTCGCTCCGCCCAGCATCACCACCGCGTTACAGAAGATTTCCAACCCGAGCTATGAAGAGTGGAGCTTTGCCGTCGAGCGGCAGGTGGGCAAGAACGACACCTTCTCCGTTATGTACGTCGGCAACCACAGTTATCATCAGCCGGAGCTGAACAACGGCATCAACGCCTTTAACGGAGGGGGCGCGGCGGGCTTCCCCGAGCTCTCCGCCACGGCTCCCCCAAATCCGAACTTCGCCGCTGTCACCGAAGTATCGAGTTCCGCGACGGGAAATTTCCACGGCGTGGTCTTCGGCGCGCAGCATCGGTCGCGCAGCCTTTCGCTGGCCGTCAACTACCAGTGGAGCCACGCGATCGACGAGATTTCCAACGGCGGCTTCGAGGGATTCAGCAACAACAGCGTGTATCCCGACGACCCCTTGAACCTGAAGAAGAGCATCGGCAACGCGGACTACGACACCCGCCACTACGTGAGCGGCAGTTATGTGTACTCGATGCCGCACTTCAAGGGACCAAGGCTGCTGGTCGATCACTGGGAGGCCTCGGGAACCTTCTTCCACAGCACCGGATTGCCCTTCTCAGTGGTGGATAACGGGACCGCCTCCGCTATCCAAAACTACGGCGCCCCGGACCCGCTCTATGCAAAGCAGCTCTCAGGCTATTTGCCGTCTACGCACTGCGGCGGCACCGCGGCCGCAAGCGGATACCCCTGCCCCTTCGTGAACGAATTCGGAACGGACGGCCAGGACGCAAGCAATCCTATACCGGCGACCGACTTCGGCCAGTCCGGGCGCAACAAGCTCGTCGGTCCCGCTTACACCGACAGCGACTTCGGCATTACCAAGGGCTTCGTTATACCTCACTGGGAGACGGGCAAGCTCAGGCTGGGCGCGCAGATCTTCAACCTCTTCAACCATCCGAACTTCGGCCAGCCGCTCAATAACGTTTCGTCGGCGACTTACGACCCCACCGGCAGCATAGTAACAGGAGGATTCGGAGTTATCGATTCCACCGTGAACCCGCCGACCTCGATCCTGGGATCGTTCCTGGGGGGCGATGCTTCTCCGCGGCTCATTCAGTTGGAAGCAAAGTTCGACTTCTAGCCTCAAGGCGAGTGAATCACAGTAAAAGGGCGTCCGCCGCGGCGGACGCCCTTTTCTTTTCTCGTTCAAGCGCCGGCGGTCAAGTTTTCCAGCTTCGGCAGATAGCAAGCCTCTACTGGATCACCGGCCCTTTGCAGTCTTTGACGAAATCGGCCGTTTCCGCGTGGCGGCCTTCTTGACCGCGGCCTTCGTCACGACAGCTTTCTTGACAGCGGTCTTCTTCGCGCTTGCCTGTTTCGCGGGGGCGCTCTTTTTGGCGGCCGTCTTCGGCCTGGCATCGGCGCCGGCCTTGGCGACTGCCGGCTTGGCCTTGGCGGCGGCTTTCTTGCGCACAGCGGCGGTCTTCTCGGCGAGCGCGGCCTTCAGTTCGGCGTCGAACTCGGCCGGAGTGACGGGGCGGGCGGACTTGCGCAGCCTCTCGATGTCATAAAAGGCGCGGCGCTCGGCGAGAAAGACGTGCGCCACAAAGTCCACGTAGTCGAGGAGAATCCATCCGCCCTTGCGGCGGCCCTCGACGGAGTTGGGCAAGACGCCAAACTCCTTCTTCAGCTTGTCTTCGATCTCGTCGGCGATGGCCACCGACTGCCGGTCGTTGGTGGCCGAGGTGACCAGGAAGAAGTCGGATAAGCCGGCGTCGATGGGGTCGAGTTCGAGGATGCGGGTGTCTTGGCCCTTCTTGGCTTCACAGGCCTGGGCTGCGGCCTGAACGAGAATGCGGGTTTGCTGGCGTGCTTCGTCTGTCGTCATTCGGTGGGGGCGGTCTCCAATCCCAATCGTAGTCCGTCAACGGGAGAGGGGCAAGTCGAAGCCCCGCGCAGCGCGCTAGCGGTAGAGGCCGCGGGAGCGAATGTAATCGAGAACGGCGCTGGGCAAGAGCTTGTGCCCGGCAGTCGGAGTCGAAGACGGCGCGCGCAGCGGATCGCGAATCTGCTCCCGAATCTCGGTCGCGCTAATCTCCACATGCAAGCCCGGCAGAAGATAGAAGGGCGCGCTTTCTCCCGCGCGGTTCAAGAGGAGATACGAGCGGAGTTCGACGCCGGAGTCTTGCCGGCCCGTCTCCGGCAGGGACTCCATGGTCAGTCCCTGGGGCAGCGCGGCCTTCAGATCGTCCAGCGGCTGGCCGGGGCGCGAGGCGACGATCAACGGCGCGGCAAACGGAATCTCCGCCGCCCGATGCCAGAGGCGCAGCGCGAAGAACGAATCGGCGCCCATCAGGCAGAAGAGCGCGCTATGCGGCGGAAGCTCCGCGCGCAGGGCGAGCAGCGTCTCCAGGGTGTAGTTGGGCGCGCCGGAGGGCTGGGGCGCGTCGGCCAACGAAACGGAGAAGCCCGGCTCTCCCGCGATGGCCAGCCGGGTCATGGCCAGGCGGTCGTCAAAGCCGGCGGTCGATCCATGGGGCTTGAGCGGCTGCGCGCCCACCGGAGCGAAGAGCACGGTATCCAGGCCGAGCGCCGCCCGGGCCGCGCGCGCCACGGCCAAATGGCCCAGGTGGGGCGGGTCGAAGCTGCCGCCGAAGAAGGCGACGCGGCGGCCGCAGCCGGGGGTCTGGGAACGAGCTTCGGGCGCGGGGTCGCTCATGGGTTCATAGTAACGTGCGACGGATGCTCCCGAAGCGCGTCCAATGGACAATGCGATACTTGATTGCTCTCATGGCCCTGGCCGGCGTGGTGGTTTCCGCGCTGGCGCTGCGCGTCCACTACTGCACCGATACCCAGCCCTGCTCCATCAACGAGCAGTGGGACTGCGGCATCGTGAACCACAGCCCGTTTGCCGAGATCGCGCACATTCCCGTGGCGGCCATCGGCATCGCGGGCTACCTGGCGCTGGCCGGCCTGGCGCTTATGCGGCGGCGGGCGTTGGTCTTTCTGGTTGCGCTGGTTGGACTCGGCTTTGCTCTGCGGCTTACCTTCATCGAAGAATTCGCCTTGCAGGTGTGGTGCGTCTACTGCGTCATCTCGCAGACCATCATCGCTTTGATCACATTGCTCAGCCTGGGCTGGGTGGGGGCGGAGTATATCGCGCTGAAGCGGATAAGCCGGACGGCCTGAGCGCACAGCGGTTGCGAGCGTACCATTCATTTCGGATACGGAACGCTACTGCTCGTCTCGGGCAGCCAGCACCAGCTCCGCGCGGCTTGCCCCGTAGAGGCTCGGAAAGGCGGCTTCGGGGTCTTTCGAGTTGTAAAGCTGCAGAAAGACAGGAATGCCCTTTCGCTCGATCAGGAAATTAACGAAACGGTAGCACGCGAAATAGTACTCCCTGCGGAACTTGGGGTCGGTTTCCACGCTATCGGGCGGAGGCTTCGTCGTTCCGAGATACTTCTCGACCTCCGGCCCTACCGCGGGTGGCGCGCCGTATCCCTGAACGTTCGGACCAACCCCCGCACCGGGGTGCAGCGTCAGCGCGACATAGTCCGCGATCCCCTCGCGAAGCGTATGGCTGCGATAGCGCCAGGTGAGCAGGTGCGTCATTTCGTGCGTTAATGTTGCGTTTGCGCCACTGACGGCCAGGCGGGCAACCATCGGGTTGAGGAGAATGATCGCCCTGGGATCTTTGGGAAGATCGTATCCGCGCCACACGTGCGAGACAGCAACCGCGGAAGAGACGTAGATGCGGATTTTGGGACCGAAGGTAGCTTCGTCGAACTTCAGGCCGAGCAGCGCCTCCATTCGAGGAAGATCCTCTTCCGCGACATGCAGCAGCGCAGGGTCAACGACAAGGCCGTGCTGGAAGAGCGCTACTCGAGTGCCCGAGGCGACAAGCATCGATTCGCGGACGATCTGTTCGTCTGAAATGCCTCGGCCGCGCTGGCCATGCGCGAGTTGTGCGGTGAAGAGCACCGCGCAGATGAGGGTGGCGGAAGTACGCAGAAGAAAGCGGCTCGACATAGAAGGACTCCCCGCCGATTCTACAAGTTCCCCGGAGTTTATCAAGACTCGGCGGTGGCCCACCGCTCGAATATGCCCCTTTTCAGGTTGTGTGCCCGATGTCCGGATTCTCAGATTGTGGGAACGAAAAGCCCATCCCTTCGTCATTCCATTACCCCACCTCCCAGGTCTCAAAAGCGAGACCTGGGGCACCCCATTCCTCATTCAATAGCCACATCTGGGCCACCAAGCGCCGCGCCTCCCGCGCTGATAAACTTGAAGCAAAGCCATGTTCAAGGAACGCTACGCGCGCTGGATGTATGAGTGGGAGACGCGGCTGACCACGCGCGACGAAAACCGCGTGGTGCGCCCGCTGGAGTGGGGATTCGAGTGGATCGAGCCGTTTCTTGAGGCTCACGGCTTTGCCGACGCCGTGCCCAGCCCGGAGGTTGTGCGCAACCCAGCCGCCGCCGAAGCCGCCATGGTGCGCATCAACCAGCTTCTTGTCCGCCACAGCGACAAGTTCTTCGGCTACCAGCGGCCCACCGACTTCCGGCTGGAAGAGCGGCATCCGCAGTTGTTCCCCACCAACGTGCGCCCGGAGACCCTGGCCAAAGACGCGGCCATGCGCCGGCAGGCCGCCGAAGGCAAGCTCGCGCCGGCGCAGTATCTGCGCTTCACCTCGCCGGAGCGGACGCCCTTCCCCGAAAACGACCAGGTGAACGCCCGCTGGTACCCCGCGCCCGCGCATAAAGATCCGGCGCGGCCCAGGCAGGCCATTGTGGTGCTGCCGCAGTGGAACTCCGACGGCCTGGGCCACAACTCGCTCTGCGCCATCTTCAACCGCATGGGCGTCTCGGCACTGCGGCTCTCCATGCCCTACCACGACATTCGCCGCCCCGCGGAGCTGGAGCGCTCGGACTATGCCGTCAGCTCCAACATCGGACGGACGCTCTCGGCCTGCCGCCAGGCCGTGGTCGATGTTCGCTGCTGCCTGGACTGGCTGCAGGAGCAGGGTTACGAGCACTTCGGAGTGCTGGGCACCAGCTTGGGCTCCTGCTACGCGTTCCTGGCCAGCGCGCACGACGCTCGCATCCGCGTGAATGCCTTCAACCACGCCTCGACGGCCTTTGGCGACGTGACCTGGGCCGGGCAGAGTACCCGCCACGTCAAGCAGGCCCTGGGAGAGGCTGGGCTGACCCAGGAGCGGGTGCGGGCACTGTGGGCAGCCGCAAGCCCGTGCTACTACTACGACAAGATCGCCGCCGCCGCGGCCGGCGGACCCGGCAAGCGGGTGCTCTTGGTCTACGCCGACTACGACTTGACCTTTCCCAGGGAGTATTCTCTGCAAGTGGTGGATGCCTTCCGAAGCGTCGGCCTCAACTTCGAGCCCAGAGTGCTGCCCTGCGGCCACTACACCACCGGCGAGACGCCCTACAAGTTCCTCGACGGCTGGTACCTGGGCTGGTTTGTCTATCGCGCCTTCAAGGCGCTGCGGCAGGAGAAGGCAGCGGGCTTGCGCGCGACAACGGTCCCGGCGCGTGAGGCGGAAGAGGAAGCGCTGACGCGCTGACGGACAGCTCGGAAGCGGTGGGTCAGTTTGGAATTCCCCCCGCTTTGCGGCCAGCTTTGGTCCACTTATGACATCGTCAGTCGAGCCGAACCAGTTGCAAGTTTGGTCGCTCGGCGGGTCTCTATTGCATTGGGAACAGTATCGGTTGACCGCCCATGGCCCCGGAAGTTACCGTTACCGGAGACATTGAGTAAACAAAGACCCAGAGCGGCCTGCCGGGAATTATCATGGAGGGCTCATAGATGTTAATTATTAGAGCATTCTTATCCTTCGGATCTGGGCTAATATCACCAAGCGAGATAACTCCAGAGGTAGCGCCTATATTACCCTTCGCAACAGGTCCGCTACAAACCACCCTAAGACCGCTAGTTGAAACGGGCACGTTAGTGGTTACTACGAACATTGTTTCCCAAGTTGTTGGCGGAAAAGCATTGGATTGCTTCCGGGTTTGAAGGGACGCTTTCAATTTGGGGATTGTTGCCCCTGCGTTAACATCAATGTGCGCGCCCGGGCCGTTTGCCTGATACCCAGTTCCTCCAGACTCTACCTGCTGCATACCATAGACCTGCGGCACTGGCGACGATTGAGCCGAAGCCGCCTTCTTATTAAACTCTGCGCCCTCCGGCGGGTTGGCCTGCGACGGAGTAAGCGCAGTCGCATTCCGCTTTGTCTTCTTGGCACCTGGAGAGGTGCTGGTTTTAGTTGCGGTGCTGTTTATCTCTTTTGTGATTGGGGCTTCTGGTGGTGGCCCCGCGCGCCCGGTTTCGGGCCTGAGCGGCGTGGTCAACTTAGAGCGTGCGTCCAGAACGTGGCCGAAAATAAAGATAACGACGGCGATTGTTAGAAGCAGGGCCGCCGCGACTCCAGTTTTTCCGATATTCTTGCCTGCATAATCAGTACAGTAGAACGTCCACGTTGCTGCGACCACTGCCAGTACGAGAAGGATCCCCCGGGCTACTTCTGGGGAAAACGTAGCGCAACCGGTCAAGATGATAGGCAGGACCACACCAACCCATCCCGGATGCGCCAAGCTTTTAGCCATGCCCATAGCGTACCACATACCGGAACGGTCTGCCAGTGCGCGAAGTACCAGAGCCGTCGCGCCCAGTCGCAGTGCGTGGGACCAAATTGACCCGCTACCCGCTCGCCGCGTCGAATGCGGCTGCCGGGCGGTTTCTGGTAGCATCCTCTGTGGAGACTCATCAGGATGGACGCTCTTAGCAGCGCAGGCCTTGGCGCCCGGCGCAATGAAGACATCGCACTCGATCTGCTCAAGTTCGTGGCCGCCACGGCCGGCGTAGGGCGCCCCGCAGCTCCGTCGACCGGGTTCAGCGGCGCCGGCGCGCCCAAGCCGGAGGAGCATGTTTGCCAGTTGCTCTCGCTCTATAGCCGCTGCCTGAAGGCCGTCGAAGGCCAAGAACCGGATCAGGTATGCCAGGAGCCGGAAATCGAGGCTGCGCAATAGCCGGCGAACCCATTGTGCGCGTTGCGGTGGCCGGGTGCGGAGCCTTTGGACGCAACCATCTCCGCGTCTATCGCGAGCTGGAACTGGCTGGCCAGGGCGTGGCGCTGGTCGCGGCCGTCGAACCGGATGCGGCTCGCGCCGCCGACGCCGCTGCCAAGTACGCAATCCCCGTCTTCGCGACGGTGGACGAACTGCTGGCCGCCAGGCGCAGTTCGGGACTCATGCTCGACGCGGCCACGGTCGCCGTACCCACGGTGCATCATCATGCGGTAGCATCGGCGCTGCTCGATGCGGGACTGGATCTGCTGGTCGAAAAGCCGCTGGCTGCGAGCCTCGCCGAGGCCGACGATCTGATTCGCGGCGCGCAGATCGGCGGGCGCATCCTGCAGCCGGGCCACCTGGAGCGCTTCAACCCCGCCGTCCTGGCCGTGCAGCCGCAATTGACCCGGCCCATGTTCTTCGAGGCGCACCGGCTGTCGGTCTTCACGCCCCGCGCGCTCGACGTGGACGTAGTGCTGGACCTGATGATCCACGACCTGGACATAGTGCTCGCCTTCGCCAACTCGCCGGTGCGCGAGGTGCGCGCGGTAGGATTGCCGATTCTGTCGCCCAAGGTGGATATCGCCAACGTCCGCGTGGAGTTCGAGTCCGGCTGCGTGGCCAACTTCACCGCTTCGCGCGTCTCCACCGAGCGGGTGCGCAAGCTGCGCTTCTTTGAACCGCGCCAGTACGTCTCCATCGATTACGCGCGGCGCGACGTGCTGGTGATTCGCGTGGTGGCAGGCGCGGGCAAGGCTTCGCCGGCAGAACTGATTGCGTCGCTGCCGCCGCAGGTTGCCGCCATGCTGCCGCCGGGGATCGCCGAGGGAATCCGGTCGGGGAAGATCGACCTCAAGAAGATTGACCCGGCATTGATTGCGCAGTTTGCCGCCATGGCCAAGATCGATCCGTCGGTAATCGCTCAGCTCACAAATCCTGCGGAAGCGAAGGCGGGCTTGAGCTTCTCCAAGCCGGCCGTCACGCCCGGAGAGCCCCTGCGGCTGGAGATCGAGTCGTTTCTCGATGCCGTCCGCACGCGCCGCGAGCCGCGAGTTACAGCCCGCCAGGGCCGCGAAGCGCTGGCTTTGGCGCTGGAGATTCAGGCCTCGATGGCCGCCCACGCCCACCGCGCCGGGCTGGAAGACTTCTTCAAGCCCGGAGCGTAGAACGGTATGGTTGATTCGACCCAAAAGAAAACTCAATGCCGTGCCCCATCCATTTCCGCGTTCTTTGCGGAAATGGGTGGGATACCATGTCATGTTGCAGATCAACAAATCTGGATCAGTTGTCCAGCAAACATCTCTACCAATTAGCGACTATCACCCCAAACGTTAGGCGATTATCACCTCGCAACGGTGATTCAAAGGGGAATCGGCGCTGGAATTCAACATACGGCGCTCCCGGGCTATCCAGCCATTTACTTGGCAAGAGAACAGCCATCACTTTCGCGCTCGAATAACCGCCGAATGGACCGCCTCCTCCTCGGTATCCCAATCCAGGTTCGGCATAAAGCCTGAGAAACTTATTCTTATTGTTCCCTCGGAAGCGAGGAATTCTGAGAATTGGGAGCATTGCCTGATATTCAAAGGAGCAGCCGTTATTACCCTGAATGCGATCATATTTCAGATCCCAACCGATTGGACCACTTACCTTTACACCGGCAAAACTGCTGGCCTGATGGGTGGAATCCAACCCTCCGCCACCTTCCAATGCAAATAGAAGAGATGGAGGCCTACTTGAATAATCAAAGTAAACAATGCGCACTTCACGAATTTCAGCTCGATCAAACACATGAACAGTTTTTGGTCCAACGGCTCCGAACATCCAATTCACATGCTGGAATTCGCAGTACAGCATATCGTCGGTAGCCCTCTGAAAGCTGCATTCGGTTCGCTTTTGAGTTTCGACTGAAATCCATGTGCGCGGCGAGAGTTTCTCGACGGCCTGCCAGTCCAAAGTCTGAGCTGCGGCCCCAGAAGCGGCCATCAGCGATGCGAAGAAGAGAAGAACGATCTGCTGGTTTTTCATACCAGCATCTTCGCCGCGGAATACGGAGAATTGTGGGCGGTTGTGACACTTTCGCAAGTGTCACAACCGAGACATCCGCGCGCCAGATGCCGGACCCGGCGAACGAGCGAACCTACGCAATCCCGAGCACCCGGTTCAAAGCACCCACAATGTACTTCCAGACCAGGTAGTAGGCTGCAAGCGCGGCCACGAAGCAGGGCGCGATGAGCGCGTAGGGCACATAGGCTGCCTGGAACCAGGTAACGCCGTGGGAACTGAATGCCAGCACTCCCAGGCAATGGGCCGTGGTTGCTCCCATAGGCATGAGAACCAAGGGCAGTATTGCGCCATGCAGGCCGATGGAGAGATGTGTGCGCTCATGCGAACCCAGCCAGAGCATGTTCCAGAGGCCGAAGAGCGAGGGCACCACGGCCATGGGAAAGATCATGGCTTGTTCAATGGGAACCGGCACCTGGAGCACGATCCGCGCCACGATGAAAACGGCCAGAAGCAGCGGCAGAACGAGCGTGGGCACAAAGACTCCCGCCAAGTAAGCGCGAAGATACTGATGGGTATTCATCGGATTCTCCTTGCTGCGAGTTAGATCGCAAGTTAGTTTGCGGGCGGAAATGCGTCCGCGGGTTCAGAGGTAGTAGAGAAACACCGGGATCGACGCCGGCACGAGCGCAGCGAAGGCCGCGAGGCCGGCCAGCAGCGCCGCGTCGAACCAGGCCCAGAAGCGCAGCGGCGCGGCGGCGGGCCTTGCGTCCAGCCGCCGCAGCATGGCGGGCCAAAGATCGCGGCCCGGCTCCGGGTCACTTTCAACCGGCGGCAGCGCCTGTTGCAAGAGTCTCTTCAAGCGGTCCTCATCGTGTGTATTCATGGCGTAATCCCCTGTTGTTGTAAATCCCTTCTCAACAGCCGAAGCGCGCGAAAGACGCGCAGTTTGACCGCGGCGACTGAGATGCCCAGCGCCTCGGCTACATCTTTGTGCGGCAAATCCTCGATAACCGCCAACGTGGCCGCAATGCGCAACTTCGGCGCCAGTTGCTGAAATGCCTCCGCGATCTTGCGCCGAATCTCGGCGGAGACGGCGGGGTCGGCCGCGGCCGGGGCCGGCGTCTCCGCGGGCAGTTCGGTCTCAGGCCGCGCGGTTCGCAGCCAGTCGAGCGCCGCGCGGGTGGCGATGCGGCGCGCCCAGCCCTCGAATCCACGCGATGGCTCGAAATGGCCGCGGGCCCGATAGATGCGCCAAAAAGTCTCAACAGTCAAATCTTCAGCCGTGGCCGGGTTGCGGACGATGCGCAAAATCCAGCCGTAGACGGCGCGCTGATGCTGGCGGAAGAGCGTCTCGAATGCGGCTTCGAAGGCCTCGGGGCTGCCTTGGCGGAACGCGTTCAGAAGGCCGCTCGATCCGTCTTGCATCGCCCTTCCCCCTTCTACTTACTCTTACGCGCTAACTCCAAACTAGGTTACATTGCCCGCGCCGGGAACAGTTTTGCTTGCCGCGGTGTCTATACAAGCACAGTGGTTCCGATGGGGATGAACGGAGTAGCAGGAGCCCCAGCGACAGGTTATCGTCGCTGGGGTGCGGTGCCTTGAACCCCGCTCCTCGCGCCAGAGATTGCGCGGGGAGCGGCCAGCCCGTTCTGCGCCTGCAAAAGGCCTCCCGACCTCCCCAGCGGCGCGGCTGAATAGCAGTTTCAAGGGAGGCAGGCCATGTTTGAAGACTCCACCTTCGAATCCGCAGGCAGAATCCACACCCACAGCCGCCGCTGGATGATCGCGGCCCTCACCTTCAACAGCTCCATCCTGGCGGCTTTGATTCTTATCCCGCTCCTCCGCCCTGAAGCGTTGCCGCGCCAACTTATTCCGATCCTGATGGAAACGCCTCCCGCGCCGACGAATCCGGAGCCGCAAAGGCCGCAGCCCGCGCGCACCTCTGCAACCCAAACCGAGATGGACGGCATTCACCTTCTCGCACCGCCCAGAATACCCCACTCCATCATCACGCCAAGCGCGCCGGAACCACCGCTACAGTTGGATACTGCGACGCTCGGCGGACCTCCCAGCGGCCCTGGCGGTCCGGGAGGTGGCTTTCCCGGCCCAGCCGTCCAACCTGTCGTCCGTCCGGAGTCCAGAGGACCGATGCGGGTCTCGTCCGGAGTTGAGGACGCGCTGCTCATCCGGAAGGTTCTGCCCACCTACCCGGCCATCGGACAAGCCGCGCACGTCGAGGGCACGGTGGTGCTGGAGGCCACCATCTCCAAATCCGGAACCATCGAGAATCTTCGCGTCGCCAGCGGTCCGCCCATACTGCGGCAGGCCGCGATCGATGCCGTCGAGAACTGGCGCTACCGTCCTTATCTGCTCGACGGCGAGCCGGTGGAAGTGGAGACCACGATCAACGTGATCTTCAGCCTGAGCCGGTAAGCAGGGCGCCGCTCACGCCGGCAAGCGGGGCAAGAGAACTAGCCGCTTGCCAGCTTCTCCCTGGTCAGCTCGTTCCATGCGGCGATTGTCTTCGGCATGGGCGGGCTGACCACGCCGGGGGCCACGCCTTCGATCACGGTTTGCGGCTCCACGCTGCCGTGCGCGTCGCGCAGGATTCCCTTCACCCAGCCCACCGCGGCCAGGCCCTCGCGCCCCGTGAAGGTCTGTTCGATGTAGAACCATCGCTCATCCCAGCAGACCATCCGGGAGTTGAGCGAAAAGGCAGAAAAGAGCGGCAGGGAGCGGCGATAGGTGATCCACACCGCACCCGCCAGGGGCCTCCACCGGGAGCGGATGATGTGCTCAAGCAGCCGCGTTCGCGCCAGCAGATGGGTGCGCGCATAATCCATGATGCTCAGATAGCGCGCGTTGTTCATGTGCAGGTTGAGGTCGATATCGTTGGGCCAGACGCGCAGGCGCAACCTGTCCTCGCCCAGAACGTCCAGCGGGGCTAACGGCCGAATGTGCTGGCGGACGGCCAGCGCCGGGATGCGGACAAAGCTGATGAAGTGCGACAAACCGTGCTCCCTCGACGATCGGGATCTACGGCGACAGTGTAGAAGACGGAGCGATTGCGGTCTTTGAGCGCCGCCTTCGCGGAGGCGCCCGATCAACGGCGAAGTCCTCTTCAGCGCACCATGCTGGTAAAGAGCGGCGAGTGCAGCAGGTTGTCGAAGTCCGCGTCGGAGGTGGCAAAGTGGATCGACAGCCGCCCCGAATCGGAGGCGATGGCAGTTCCGGTCAAGGCTTGCTTTTCGGCGTCCGAGCCGCTCATCTTTCTCAGCGCCACCGCCGCCGTCAGGAGCGAAGCAATGGTGGCCGCGGCAAAGGAATCGCCGGTGGAGATGGTAAGGTCGAACTTGACTCCGTGCTGAAAGTCCATCCCGTACCAGGAGGCTTGCAGGCGCTTGCGGATAGTCTCGAAGTCGGTGACGGCGCCGGCCTCGCCCAGCACCTGGCGCATCATGGTCTGGGTGCCCTTCTCGTCCAGGATGCTCCACAGCGGCGCGGAGTCCACGGTCTTCATGGCGTCCATCATCGGCCCGTTGGTCAACATGCTGGGGGAGACTCCATCGCGGGCATCGAGAGCCTTGTCGACCGCATCCTTGCCGCCAAAGACCATGGTGGAGGGATCGACAAAGCAAAGAACCATGCCCGTCTTGGCCAGCGGATAGATCCGGTTGGTGCGCAGGCGAGTGGGCAGTACCTTCTGCTTGCGGAAGTTGGCCAGAATGTCCTGCGTCGCGAACTGGCCCTGAGCAATGCCCACGGTCACCAGCGCATCGCTCGATTCCGAGGGCCGGAAGAGCGCAAAAGCCAGCTCGTCCACGTCGTGATTGTCGTTCAGTCCGGACTTGCGCAGCGCCTCGTCGAACTGCTTCAGCTCGGGGGGCATCACGCGGTCGCGCAGATTCATGGCCGAGGACGAGTTCTGCATGGCGCGGTAGTCGACCACGACCAACTGCTGCACCTCGTGGGGAATAGCCGTGCGGGCATCGGTGGACAACTGCGCCGCCGGAGCCAAACTGGCCGCCGCCAGCAACATGGGGGCAATCGAAACCTTGACAAGGAACTTCAGCACTTCCATCCTCCCGGAACCAAGCGCTCGTGGAATCGAGACCTTGGAGATCGTTTGCAACTCACCAACTCTTCTTCGCCTGAAGACTCAACAGAACTCATTGCTCCGGCTCTCATTTTAGCCGCTTGAGGCCTTGACTGCACCGGTCCCCGGTGCTCCACGCTCTCCGGCCCGATCCGCTATGGAACTCCAGTTCCCTCTCCCGGCCAAGCCAGCGGAGCTTCTAATCGGCGCTCCAGAATCTTGGTCCGCGGATCGAACCCATTCAATTGACGCATCCAGTCGCTTTCCCGCTCACAGGCGGCTTCGGGAATCAGGCCAATCACCTCACCCGCGACCGGCGCAACCTTGTGCCGCAGCGCCAGGCCGCAGACCGCGCGATAGACCTGCGAGACTGGCGTGGCCTCGAAGTCGGTGATGTTCATGGAGAGCTGCGCCCGTCCGTGGGCCAGCACTCCCAGGGCCTTCACGCCCTTCAGGCCGCCGTTTGCGGCCCGAATCTCGCGGGCAATGGCCCTCGCCACAGCAACGTCGGCGGAATCGAAGTAGATGTTATAGGCCACCAGGAACCTGCGCGCTCCCACGGCGCAGGCGCCGGCGGTGGGATGCAGGCCGGGTCCGCCCAGGTCGGGGCGGCGAGCCGCATCCTTGCTGACCGCGTCCCTGAGTCCCTCGAACTGGCCGCGGCGCACCTCTTCGAGGTTGGCCCGATCGGGCCGGGCCGCCGCCGCCTCATAGAAGAACACCGGCACGCCGAAGCGCCGCCAGATCTCCAGGCCGGCCTGTCGGGCCAGCAATGCGCACTGCTCCAGCTTGATGCCGGAGATGGGAACGAAGGGAATCACGTCCGCCGCGCCGATGCGCGGGTGCACCCCCTGTTGGCGGGTCAGGTCGATCAGCTCGACGGCCTTGCCCGCGCCGCGCACCGCCGCCTCGACCACCGCCGCGGGCGCTCCGGCAATGGTCACCACGGAGCGGTTGTGGTCGGCGTCCATCGACCAGTCCAGCAGATGCACTCCTTCCACGCGCATCGCGGCCACGATCGCCTCGACCCGCCGGGCATCCCTGCCCTCGGAGAAGTTCGGAACGCACTCCACAACCGGTTCGCTCATGATTCCTTTCATTCCGGCGACGAAATGGGCGCCGGGGCGCCCTTCAGGGCCGGGGCATCGCCGGGAGCCGGATTACTTCCAGAAGGTATAACCCACCTGCACCTGAATACTGGCGTTCACTCCGGGATTGCGGTCTCCCAAAGAGGCAGAGGAGATGTGCACGCCGTTCACGCCCACATCGATCGACCGCTTGGCGCGCGTGAAGTAATGGAAGCCTAAGCCGCCCTGGGGGGCAAAGTTCCACACAGAGGTTCCGCCGTCGATTCCCGGCACGCCGTTGACCGCCGGCGTACTGAGAAGATTCGGCGGAAACTTGTGGGTGGTATAGATGAGCCCGCCCGCGCCCTGGAACCAGGGCTGAAATCGCTTCGAGCTGGTAAGGAAGTTCCAGCGCAGGATCACCGGGGTAAGACTGACGCCGCGAAAAGTGCCTCCCCCGTACGCCAGCAGGCAGCTGGTGTTCTGCCCATTTACGACGCAGGGAGACTCCTCCATGTGCGGAGCCGGGGTGTAGGCCTGCCACAGCGGCATGATGTTGGCGCCCAACTCGAATTGGCCGCTGAGGAGGCCCGCTTTCACCACCGGCGAGAGGGGCTTGGCCAACTGCATCCCGGCCGAGAGAAACCTGTAACTCGAGCGGTCGCCCAAGCCGTTCCCATAGTTGACGAACGGCCCATACTCCCAGCTCCTGGCGTTACGAACTTCGGCTACGGAATTGGCGGGCAAACTTGCAATCCCAGGGCCATTCAAGGTGGACCCAATGCCTGCGTCGGTCGCAGAGCCACCGGAAGCCTGAGCGCCGGCAGCGCTCGCTCCCGCCGTAATTATCCCCGCCACCAAGACAAAAAAAACAAACCTAGCAATTCGGATCAATGTTCTTCCCTTCCCTCCATCGCAAATCGCGATTCCCACAAAAAGGCCGCCACAACCGGGCGGCCCTTTGAGTGCCTGCCTCAAGCCGGATCAGCCGCCCGCCTCTTCCATCTGTGCGGCATCCATATCGAAGTTCGAGTAAACGTTCTGCGTGTCGTCGCAGTCTTCCAGCGCCTCGAGCAGACGAATCATCTGATGCGCCGCGTTGCCCTCCAGCCTGGTATGGGTGGATGCGACCATGGTCACTTCGCTCATCACCGTGGGAATGCGGGCGGCCTTCACCGCTCCCAGAACCGCCTCATACGCGGCCGGATCGGTAAGAATCTCCCAGGTGTCGCCCTCGTCCTTCAGGTCGTCGCCACCATGTTCGAGCACGATATCCATCAGCTGCTCTTCGCTGGCGGCGGACTTCTCCACGGCGATGAGGCCCTTCTTGGCGAACAGGAACCGGACCGAGCCGGACTCGCCCAGGTTTCCGCCGTTCTTTGAGAAGATGTGGCGAATCTCGCTCACCGCGCGGTTGCGGTTGTCGGTGGTCACATCCACGATGATGGCCACGCCGCCGGGGCCGTAGCCCTCGAACTTGATCTCCTCGTAATTGACGCCTTCCAGCTCGCCGGTGCCGCGCTGGATGGCGCGCTTGATGTTCTCCTGGGGCATGTTCTCCGCTTTGGCGGCCAGGATCGCGGTGCGCCGGCGGGGATGGCCGTCCGGATCGCCGCCTCCCGTGGCGGCGATGCTGATCTCCTTGATGATGCGGGTGAATACCTTGCCGCGCTTGGCGTCCAGCGCGCCCTTCTTGTGCTTGATTGTCGCCCATTTGGAATGGCCGGACATGGGAACCTCAGCGATCGAAAAGAAGATGCCGGCGCGGACCCGCGCCTGACCCTGTGAGTATATCATCGGCAGCGATGGTCAATTCGCGGCCCGCGCGGCGCCTTCATTCTTCGCGTGCTGTCCAGTCGCTGCCCGGTTACCCTGGACAAGAGACCACTCTCGCCACGCCGCAAAACTGCTACCCTATACACATGAAATTCGGGGTTCTGGTCTTTCCAGGTTCCAACTGCGATCACGATACCTACCACGTGATTGCCGAAGTGGCCCATCAGCCGGTCACCTTCCTCTGGCACGATTCCGAGGATCTGCAAGGCGTGGATGCGGTGCTGGTTCCGGGCGGCTTTGCCTACGGCGACTACCTGCGCACCGGCGCCATCGCGCGCTTTTCTCCCGTCATGCAGTCGGTGCAGCGGTTTGCCGCCGGCGGAGGCCTGGTGCTGGGCATCTGCAACGGCTTCCAGATTCTGACCGAGGCCGGTTTGCTCCCCGGCGCGCTCATGCGCAACGCCGGGCTCAAGTACATCTGCAAACAGGTTCATCTTCGCGTCGAAACCGCCGATAGTCCATTCACCGGCGGGCTGGCCAAGGGCGACGTGCTGCAGATGCCCATCGGCCACATGGAAGGGAATTACTTCTGCACGCCGGATGAGTTGCATCGGCTCGAAGCCGAGGAGCGCGTCGCCTTCCGCTACGCCACGCCTGCCGGCGACATTACTCCCGAGGCCAACCCCAATGGCTCGCTGAGCAACATTGCGGGTATCCTCAACGCCGGGAGAAACGTTCTGGGGATGATGCCGCATCCCGACCGGTCGAGCGAACAACTGCTCGGGTCGGCGGACGGCTGGAAGATCTTTGCCTCCATGGTCGAGGCCTTGGCAGCGCATTGAGCCTCTTGCCGCCGGCGCTGGAGATCGGCTGACAATGATCGACATTCATCATCATCTGATCTACGGAGTCGACGATGGTGCAGCCGATCTGGAGATGTCCCTGGCCATGGCGCGCGAGGCGGCCGCCGAGGGCGTTACTCGCATCGTCTGTACTCCCCATGCCAGCGACGGCCATCCCTATCGGGCCGCGCTGATCGAAGAGCGTCTGGCCGAGTTGCGCAAGCTGCTGAAGGGCGTGGTCGAGCTGAGTCTTGGCTGCGACTTCCACATGAGCGCGGAGAACGTCTTCGAGGCTGTCGCCAATCCCCTGCGCTACTCCATCGACGGCAAAGGGTACCTGCTGGTCGAGTTTCCCGGCATGACCATCGCTCCGCAGTTGAATGATGCCATCTTCCGGCTGCAGTCGGCCGGCTATACCCTGATCGTCACCCATCCGGAGCGCTATCCGGCCGTCGAGCGCCATCCGGAGCTGCTGGCTGAATGGATGCGCAAGGGTTGCCTCATCCAGGTGACCGCGAGCGCCTTGTATGGGCGCTTCGGCCCCGTGGCGCAAGCCATTGCCAATGAGCTGCTGGATCGCAACTGGATTCACTTTCTGGCCACTGACGCGCACCACCCCGAGTGGCGTCCGCCGCACCTGAAGAAAGGGTATGACTACGTGGCCGGGCGCTCAGGCGAGGAGACGGCGCGGCGGCTCTGCGTCAGCAATCCCCAGGCCGCGGTCCAGGGCGCCCGGTGGCCCGCGCAGCCCGAGCCGCGGGGCCTGTGGGAGCGCGTGCCGCTGACGATCGATCCCCGGCGCTATGCCGCCGACTTCGAACCTCTGCCCGGCGAGAACGGCAAGGACGGTCCCAGAACACGCACAAGAGGCTTCTGGGGGCGCCTGTGGGCGCGGTAGAGGTCCCGGAATCTCGAACCACATCCATTCTTCTGTATCTCTGCGGCGGGCCTTCCGGACCGCCCGAGTCTATGAGATGAAAACGCACGCAAATGACGGACCCGGAGGAACAACCGGGTGTATATTGGTTTGCAGCCTGGAAAGCTGTATGGAGATCCCGGCTTAGCATGGCAGTGTCCTACCGCATGCCACGGAGTAGATTTCAGTCGATTCCGGGATGAGAAGGAGGATGTTTCCGATGAAGCATGTTCCGTACATAGCCTTCTACGCGATCCTTCTGTGCTGCCCCGCACTGCGCAGCCAGTCTACCCTCACCCTCAGCGCCGATGACGTGAAGTACCTCGACAGCTGTGGCGTCCGGCAGGACGACATCAATGTGATCTCCAACCTTTCCAGCGCCGGTCAGGGCAAAATCCTGGCTATATTGCATAGAGACGGCAGGGGATGCGACGATTTCAAGGACTTCAAAGATTCCAGGGACTTCCTAAGAAAATACACCCCGCCACCAACTGATCTTCCCGAGTCCCCGGCAGGATTCGACAGGGATTTTCTTACTTCAACCGAATTGGCCCAGGTAGACAATGTGAACATGGGCATTCTGGCGAGCAAGGTAATCGAGAATCTAAGTCGTCAAGGTAAGGGCTTGGAGAGCTTGTTTGATGAATCTGCCCCCACTCTCAGCGCCGATGACGTGAAGTTCCTCAGTAGCTGTGGCGTCGGTCAGGACGACATCAATGTGTTCCCCAACCTTTCCAGCGCCGGCCAGGGCAAGATCCTGGCCATATTGCGTAAACACGGCAGGAAGTGCGGCGACGTTGCGTCCTTCAAAGATTCCAGGGACTACCTGAGAAAGTACACTCCGGCTCCGAGCGAGGCTCCCAAGGCTCCAAAATCGTACGATACCGATTTCCTGACTCAAGCTGAACAGGACTATGTAAACAAGGTGAACAAAGACATTATGGATAGGTTCTAAAGACTGGGCATGAAATACAGTTCGAATGATTGGCTTATCGCCTGATTGTCATTGTTCGGACGGCTTTGGACTTGTCTGCCGACGCAACAGACTCCTCGCTTAGGTAGCTTCTACAACCCCAATCCCCCATCCACAGCCAGAATCTGGCCGGTGACGAAGCTTGGGCCGGCGGCGAAGAACAGCACGGCCTGAGCCGCATCGTCCGCCGTGCCGTTGCGCTTCATGGGAGTCTTCGCGGCAAAATGCGCGACCTCGTCCTCGGAGTGGTCGTCCATCTCGATCCGGCCCGGCGCCACGCAGTTGACGCTCACCTCGGGCGCAAAGGCCTTGGCCATGGCCAGCGTGAGCATGTGCAGCGCGGCCTTGGAGGCGCAGTAGTGGGCATGATCCGCCCAGGCCTGAATCCCGCCCAGCGAGCCGATGTTCACGATCCTGCCCTGAGCGGCGCGCAGGTGCGGCAGCGCCTCCCGCGCCACCAGAAACGGCCCCCACGCATTGGTCTCGAAGACCGCATCCCAGGCGTCCAGGCTAATGCTCTCCAGCGGAGCGGAGGCAAAAACGGCGGCGTTGTTCACCACCACGTCGAGCCGCCTGAACCGGCCAGTCGCGGCGGCAATCGCCCCGCGCACCGAGGCTTCCGAGCGCACATCGCATTCCACCGCCAGGGCGCGGCGTCCCAGAGATTCGATCTCGCGTGCTGTCCGCGCAGCCTCGGCGGCGGAGCTGCGGTAGGTAATGGCCACATCCGCCCCGGCCCGCGCCAGCACCAGGGCAATCTCCCGCCCAATGCGAAGCGCGCCGCCGGTAACCAGCGCCGATTTGCCGTTGAGGGGTTGGTTGGTCATTGCCCTGCCTGCCCCGAAGGCCAAAGAAACTCTATTTCGACTGCGGCTGGCTCTGCTGCGCGTCCGGCGGCTTGGCTGCGTCGCCTGGTTTGTCCGTAGCTGGAGGCGGGGTTGCGGCAGGCGCCGAAGGCGCGGGTTTGGGCGCAGCCGAATCCTTGCCGCCCTCGCTCGCCTCGGGATGCGGCTTATAGATCGAGTACTGCTCGCCCGGCCGCTTCATCCTGACCTCGATGGCTATCTCAGGCTTGTCGATCTTGTAGTCGTCGCCGTAGGTCTGAAAGCCCTTGGCGATGATCTGCAGCCGCACCGTGTCGCCGATGGGCAGAACGTCGATGACGGTCTTGCCGTCCTCATTGGTCTTCAGCTCCATGGCGCCCTTGTCCTTCTCGCCCTGCATGGGATGAAAGACCACGGCGGCATTCTCAATGGGCTTGCCATTCACATCGCGCAGGACGGTCACTTCGATGCGCGCGGTGGGCGGCGCACTCTTGTACTTGCGGCCGCGCTTGGGCGCATCCTGCGCGCCGGCGGCGAGCAGCGTGGCGATAAGGCCGAATGCGGCCACGAACAGGCTGAGACGATAGCGAAAACGGCGTTGCATGGGAACCATTGTAAATGGTCAACGGCGCGGCGCGGAGGCTCTCGCGGCCGGCCAATCAAACCGATCCCTCAGCGGGCGAGGTCCGCGCCGGCCGCGTAACCGCGTCCCAGGGCCGTTGCGAAGGACAGAAAGACCAGCGCGGCGGGCGAGTAGCCGCCGGGGTCCGGCTGGGTGAACTCGCCCGTCAGCGGGTCCATCTGCTGGCGAAACTCCGCGTGGCGCAGGATGGCCTGGCACCACTGCTGCATCAGGTGATCGAGTTCCGCCTCCTTGCCGTAGTGCGCCATCCAGCGGGGCGCGCGCAGGGCGGTCAGCGCCTGCGAGGCTCCGCCCCACGAGTTGCGCGGAATGGGGCGGACGAAGGTTGGGTCGTCCATGGCAATGCTGGAAAACGGAAACGGCGCCCAAAATGCCTTGGGATTGTGAAGCTGGCGCTTCCAGACGGCGTGAAAGATCCCCCGGTCGCGCGCATGACCGAGATCCAGCACGTGCTCGCCCAGAACCCGGCTGATCACGTCGGAGCGCACCCGGACGAATTTGCCCTGCGCGTCCAGATCGTAGAAGGCGGCGTCTTCCGGGCAGTAGAGCTTGTCCAGAATCAACCGTCGAATGGTCTCCGCATCGCTCTGCCAGCGGGCCGCTTCGGCGGTCTTGCCCAGCGCCTTGGCCATGGCGGCCAGCGCCACCCGGCCGCCGTAGACCGTAGCCGAAAGGTCCGGGCAGAGCCGCGGCATGGTGGCGATCTGCGGCGCCTTGCGCGCATCGGCATCGGGGCAGCGATTGGGAATGCCGGCCCAGCGCGGGCTGTTGTCGTGCCCCGTGTCGTAGGTGCAAAAGCCCTCCACCAGCCCGGTTTTGCGCGTGTCGCGGTACTGCCGCAGCCACTCGTCCCAGCGGCTGCACGCTTGGTAGGCCTTGGCCAGCAGCTCTTCGTCGCCCGTGAGTTGCGCCAGCTCCCACGCGGTGGCGGCTATCGGAACCACCATCTGAATCTGCCCAAAGCCGGTCTCCGTCATCTTGACGCTGGCGGGAAGTTGCCCGTCGGCCCGCTGCAGATCGAAGAAGGCCATGTGGTTGTTGCGCGCGGCCTCGAGCGGCGTCGCAATCGCCTTTCCCGCAGGGACGCGCTTGGCCAGTGTGGCGTAGACGAGGCCTTCGTGCGGCCCGCACTCCTGCCAGATGCCCTGGTAGGTGCTGCCCTCGAAGAGAAGCGGGCGCGGGTAATGCGGCGTGGTGCGGATATTGCCCGCGAGCACGGCCAAAGCCGCATCCCAGGTGCTCTTTCCGGCGCGTTTCCAGGCGGCATCGTCCAAGGCGGCGTCGTTCGAATTCGCTCCGGCGGAGGGAACGGCCGCGGCGTCTGCCTGCATCGCCGTTGCCGGACTCGCTTGAGGACTGGATTGCAACAGAGCCGGCGCCCCAATCCGCGCCAGGGCTTGCAGAGGACGCGCGGCCAGCGCCGCCCCGGCTGCCTTGGCGGCGTTGGCCAGGAATTTTCTGCGTCCTTCGGTCGAACTCTGAGACTGCGCCATTTTGCTCCTCTGCCAGCCGAAGAATGCGAAAGAGAGGTCCGTGATGCGGCCCTCCTGCGCCTCAGTTATAACAGTTGTAAATCGAAGATTCCGTAGGGAGCAGGGGGTTTCAACCCCCTGAAAGACGGGGAATTGACCTGGCCTTCAGGCACGGGCTTTTGCGCGTCTTCCAGGAATTGAGTGAAATACAACTGTAGTAAGCGTACCAAAGGCGCCCCTCTCCTAATCCGTACGATCAGCCTTGCCGGCTCTTTATCAGAATTGTCATACTATATGAGCGTAATTCGCTCATATATCCATCGCGCCCCTTGACAAAATTCCCCGGCTTGCCTATCGTTAGCAATTGGAAGGCGGGACTGCTAGCACGCTCCAGGCAGGACTGCTGGACCGGGTCCGCCGCTCCAATCGTTGGGGCCGCTCGCCGCGGCGAGCACCACATCCCGAAGGTTTTTTCTCAATACCATTCAAATCTCGCGGCCGGGCTCAACCCTGCCCGCGTGTGAAGGAGAAGCGAAGCAATGGCATCGACAACCGCAGCGACCACATTCACCCCGCTCCATGATCGCATCCTCGTCCGCCGTCTGGAAGAGGGCGAAACCATCCGCGGGGGGATCATCATCCCCGACAGCGCCAAGGAAAAGCCCCAGGAAGGCGAAGTGATCGCCGTCGGCAAGGGCAAGTCCAACGACGAAGGCAAAGTCTTTCCCCTCGACGTGAAGGCGGGCGACAAGATTCTCTTCGGCAAGTACTCCGGCACCGAGATCAAGCTCGATGGCCAGGAGTTCCTCATCATGCGCGAAGAAGAAGTTCTCGGCATCGTGAAGAAGTAGCTGCCGAGTGGTCAGTGATCAGTGGTCAGTGGTCAGTAAGGACCGCCCGCCACGTTTTGGCGATCACTGGTCACTGCAAGCCGGTATCTGATCACTGACAACTGATCACTGACAACTGTTTTTCAAGGAGAGTTACAAACATGGCAAAGCAGATTCTGCACGGTGAAGAATCCCGTCAGGCGATCCTGCGCGGCGTGAACACGCTGGCGGACGCCGTGAAGGCGACGCTCGGGCCCAAGGGCCGGAACGTCGTGATTGAGAAGAAGTTCGGTTCGCCCGTCATCACCAAGGACGGCGTGACGGTGGCCAAGGAAATCGATTTGAAGGATCCGCTGGAGAACGTGGGCGCTCAGTTGGTGAAGGAAGTCGCCTCTAAGACCAGCGACGTGGCCGGCGATGGCACCACGACCGCGACCCTGTTGGCCCAGTCCATCTTCCGCGAGGGCGTGAAGACGGTAGCGGCCGGCGCCGACCCCATGGCGCTGCGGCGCGGCATCGAGAAGGCCGTAGCCACCATCATCGGCACCCGCGACAAGGACGGCAAATGGACCGAGGGCGGAGCGCTCGGCAAGCTCTCCAAGCCCGTGAACGAGGGTTCGGTTGCCCAGGTGGGCGCCATCTCGGCCAACGGCGACCAGGAGATCGGCGACATTATCGCCGAAGCAGTCAAGGTTGTGGGCAAGGATGGCGTCATCACCATCGAGGAATCCAAGACCATGCACACCGGCCTGGAGACTGTGGACGGCATGCAGTTCGACCGCGGCTACCTCAGCCCCTACTTCGTCACCGACGCCGAGCGCCTTGAAGTGGTCCTCGAAGATCCCTACATCTTGATCTACGAGAAAAAGATCAGCGCCATGAAGGATCTGCTGCCCCTGCTGGAGCAAGTGGCCCGCGGCGGCAAGCCCCTCCTCATCATCGCCGAGGACGTCGAAGGCGAAGCCCTGGCGACTCTGGTGGTCAACAAGCTGCGCGGCACCCTGAACGTGGCTGCCGTCAAGGCGCCCGGCTTCGGCGACCGCCGCAAAGCCATCCTGGGCGACATCGCCATCCTCACCGGCGGCAAGGCCATCACCGAGGATTTGGGAATCAAGCTGGAAGGCGTGAAGCTCGATGACCTGGGCAAGGCCAAGCGCATCACCATCGACAAGGACAATACCACCATCGTCGACGGCTCCGGCAAGTCCAGCGAAATCGAAGGCCGCGTCAAGGAGATTCGCTCGCAGATCGAGAAGACCACCTCGGACTACGACAAGGAGAAGCTCCAGGAGCGGCTGGCCAAGCTGGTCGGCGGCGTGGCCATCATCAAGGTGGGAGCGGCTACCGAGACCGAGCTGAAGGAGAAGAAGGCGCGCGTCGAGGATGCCCTGCACGCCACCCGCGCGGCGGTCGAGGAAGGCATCGTTCCCGGCGGCGGCGTAGCGCTGGTTCGCGCCATTCCCGCTGTCGAGGCGCTCATCAAGACGCTCGAAGGCGACGAGAAGATCGGCGCCCAGATCGTACGCCGCTCGCTCGAAGAGCCGCTCCGCCAGATCGTCGCCAATGCCGGCGCGGAGGGCGCGGTCATAGTTGCCAAAGTCATGGAGTCCACGAACCCGCACTTCGGCTACAACGCCCTGACCAATACCTTCGAGGACCTTGTCAAGGCCGGCGTCATCGACCCCACCAAGGTGGCTCGCACGGCGCTCCAGAACGCTGCCTCGATCGCCGCTCTGCTGCTCACCACCGAAGCCCTGGTGGTCGAGATTCCAGAGCCCAAGTCGGCTCCGGCCGGCGGCGGCCACGGCGGTGGCATGGACGGCATGTACTAAGGCAGGGATCAGGGATCAGGGGTCAGGGATCGGTAAAAGCCTGGCCCCATCTCGGATTCTGCGGGTTGAATCACTGAATCAGTCGAAAAAGGCCTCCAGCTCGGGCTGGGGGCTTTTTCACATCTACTTGACATTCCTAGGTATTGTAGGTATCTTCCCATTTAGGGAGATTGTGCCCATGATAACGGAAGAATTGGACCTGTACCTTGCCGACCGCATCTGGATCGCCATCGCGCTGCTCCACCAACAATTCCCGCTCCGAGAAGGTTTTGCAAAAGATGAGATCCGGCAGAAGTTGCGCGAAACCGGCCTCATGAGTGGTCTGAAGCCCGGATCGGTAGCTGCTCATCTCAAGGAGCATATGGTGGCAAATGTGCCGCCCTCTTCGACAAAATACCGGATGCTCTACGAAACACAGGACGGTATGCTCCGCCTGTTCCTTCCCGGTGACCGGGTTGACCCTGGACGTCAATCGCGAAGGCCATCAAAGCAGCAGCCAAACAGACTTGAAATCCCGGAGCAGTACTGGCCGCTGCTGGACTGGTACGCAGACTGGTGTGAGCATTTTGTGGAACAGGCTCCCGTCACGTTCGAGGATGACCCCCTCATTCGCTTGATAGGCTCAGGCAAGCATATATGGGCCGATGAACACGCCGACGAGTATGTGGAACGGCTTCGGGAAGAACCTGCATGAGCCGAATCTTCTTTGACACAAATGTGTTCATCTATATGTTCGAGGGGCTGGAACCGAACCGCACGAAAATGCTCGAAATCCGGCGACGTATGCTGGAGCGCGGAGACCGGCTCGTAACCTCCGCCATGACGCTCGGCGAACTGTTGGTGAAGCCCACGAAACTCGGGCAGGTCTCGCTGATCGAACAGTACGACCGCGCCGTACGGTCAGCGGCGCAGGTAATCAACTTCGACGCGCAAGTAGCATGGCGATTCGCCAGCTTGCGCGCCACTCACAACATCCGCAGCGCGGACGCAATTCAGTTGGCATGTGCAGCTCACGCTGGCGTCGATTTGTTCCTGACCAACGATCAGCGCCTGCATTCCTTCAATGTTCCTGGAATCGGATTCATCACACCGCTCGAAAGAGCACCGCTGTAAGAAGAAGCACAAAGTCAAAAGGCCTCCAGCTCGGGCTGGGGGCCTTTTTGCATTTGTGCGCGCCTCGATGCTCCGGGGGGTGGCGCGCTCGTTGGTTCACGGTCCTGGGGTCAACCAGGCATCAACCTTCGACCCCAACTCAAGGGGTCAGCCCGCTATTCAGATGCTGCCGGAACGCAGCTCTACGACACCAGCGCGATCGCGTGCGGTGCGCCGATCTCAGCCCTGCTCGGGACCGATTGCGGGCGCAGCGGACGCAACCATCCCGCGGAAAGCCACGCGTGCGGAATGGAAAACTCCGACCAGCCGCAGTCCAGGCACACCCGGACATCGGGAGATGGCGTCAAAGGTGGATGGGCGAGGGTACGGGGGCTATTGCGATAAAGACGAATCTCGGCAGGAATCGTGGCCAGAGAACTGGATTTGCACTTTGGGCAGACCATGGGAAATACCTCGGGTAGCAAGTAACCAAGGAAGCAGACAGATCAGGAGAAGCAAGATGCAGTACTTGAGAGGCTCATACAACCTTAATCGGATTGCGGTTCCCTTTTCAACAGGAATTGTGCAAAGAACGGACGGTCGGCCGCCATTTCCTTTCGAAATCCTAATACTTGCTTTGACCACATCAAAGCGATTTTCATAAGAAGGAAGGATGTCGGGATTATTCCCTGCGCAGGCCGCCACATCCCGCCGCCAGCCAACTCGGGAATCACCTCACACATCCAGCTTGCGCATGTACTCCGCATCCAGCCGCAGCGCCTCCAGGGTGTCCATGTCGAACTCCTCCTGCTCGATGAAGTAGTGCTTGAGGCCGGTGGCCGCGCGCAAAATCGGCCGGTAATCCACCAACCCCCGGCCCATCACCGTCGAGTGGAACTGTCCACTCGCATCCTTCACCATGTCTTTGACGTGCAGCAGCGGGAAGCGCTCCGGCGTCTTGCTCAGGTAGTCCACCGGGTTGCGCCCGGCGGCGAACACCCATCCGCAATCCATCTCGAAGACCACCAGTTTGGGGTCGGTGAGCCGCAGCAGCTCGTCATAAAACACCACCCCGCCTTCCGCGCCGAACTCCGGCCCGTGGTTGTGATAGCCGAAGGTCATGCCTGCGGCTTTCACCTTCTCGCCGACGCGGTTCAGCTCGCCCGCCACCCAGCGCCAGTCGTCCAGGTTGAGCGCGCCCTTCAGCGCCGGATCGCGGCGCACCGGCGAGGGGCAGACGATGTACTCCAGGCCAAGCTGATGCCCGTATTCGATCAGTTGTTCAAGCTGCGGCCGCAGCGCGCCCAGCCCGTGATGCGTGCTCACGCAGCGCAGCCCGGCCCGGTCCATCGCCTTGCGGAACTCCGCCGCCGAGCGGTCGTAGTAGCCGGCCGCCTCCACCTCCGTATAGCCCGCCTCGCGCAGCTTGCCGAGCGTCCCGTCAAAGTCCTTGGGCAGCAGATCGCGCACACTGTAAAGTTGCAACCCGATGGGCAGCCGAAGCGGCGCCGCTCCCAAACGATCGACCCCCCACGCCGCCGCTGCCATCGCACCTGTTGCCTTCAAGAAACTCCTCCGTGAAATAAGGCACATTTGCCGGTCCTCCCTGGCAAGCCGCCGCTCAGCCCTTGATGGTCTTTGCCGCCGCATCCCACACCGCCACCGCGCGGTGGAAGTAAGAGTAATTGGCCAGGTGGCAGCCGATGGCCGCATTGTTGCCGAAGACCTCGTCCTCCACCACATGCTCCCGAGTCTCCACGGCGCTGAAGAAGTTGGCAATGTGATCCGCGGTGTCGTCGTAGCCGGGCGGCAGCGCGTAGCTCTCCGTCTCGCCCAGCGCCGCGGGCGGAGCCGGATGCGCGGCGTTCCACTCCGCCAGTCCTTGCTTCTTCTGCGCCGCCGTCATTCCGTTCCATCCGTAAGTCTCAAAGCGCGGCCTCACGTCCTGCGGCGTAAAGGTCAGCGAGTTTCCCGCCACCACCATGGTTCCCAGCGACCCGTAGATGCCGATGCGGTCGTCCCCGTCGTTGTTGTTCTGGTTGCAGTGCAGGTGCACCTGCATCCCAGGGTAGTCGTACACCGTCTCCAGCAGATCCGGAAAGTCCCGCCCATCGTTGAAGTGGTAGATCGCGCCGCTCGAATAGGCCCGGCTGGCCACGATATTCATTCCCGTAATCCCCTGAATCCCCGACAGCAGATGCACAAACAGATCCCCGGCCAGCCCCGCTCCGTAGTCGGCAAAACACCGCCAGCGGAAGAAGCGCGCCGCGTCGAAGGGCCGCTCCGGCGCATCCACCAGAAACTCCTTCCAATCGATCGTCTCTGGGCTGGCGTCCGGCGGAATCGGATACACCCACGCCCCGCCCGGCGAGTTGCGGTTGATTTGCGCGTCGATCCAGTGCACCTCGCCCAGCCGCCCCGAGCGGTAGATCTCCCCCGCCTTCTTGTAGAGAATCGAGCTGACGCGCTGGCTCCCGGCCTGGAAGATGCGCTTGCCCGCCTGCACCGCCTCCACCATCGCCGCGCCATCGGCCACGCTGTGCGAGATCGGCTTTTCGCAATACACGTCCTTGCCCGCGGCGACGGCATCCAGCGTAACCCGCCGGTGATGGTGGTCGCTGGTGGCCACAAACACCGCGTCCACATCCTTGCGGTCGAGCAGTGCACGGTAGTCCCGTGTGGTGGGAATCTCCGCGCCCCAGGCCTCTTTGGCCGCCTGGTGGCGCGTCTCGTAAAGGTCCGCCGCGCCCACGCACTCGCCCGTGGGCACCGCCCGCGCCGACCGCAGCAGGTCGCAGCCGCGAATCCCCGTGCCGATCGAGACGAAGCGAATCTTCCGCCCAGTTGCCCCGCCGGCGCTTCCGCCGCCAACGCTCTGGGCCCTTATCGCCGCCGGCTCCAGCAGCGTCGCCTTCATCGCCGCTCCCGCCGCCACCGCGCCCGCCCCCAGCCGCACAAAACCCCTCCGCGTCATCGATTGCACCATCGGTACGCCCTCCGCGTGAAGCGCCATTTTCGCTCCCCAACCCAACAAGTGTCCACAAACCTCGCCACCGTCGCCACGCAATCATGGGACAATGATCTAGTAAACGTCATGACCAACGATAGCCTTCCCCAATCCGCCCCCGAGCCCACCCCAGGCGAGATCGCCGAACCCACGGAATCCTTCGCCGATTTGCTCTCCGCCTTCGAGCGCGCTCACTCCCACAAGGGCGAGCCCGGCGCAAGGCAGTTGCAGGGCACCGTCGTATCTCTCTCCGCCGACCAGGTCTTCCTTGACATCGGCTACAAGACCGAAGGCGTTCTGCCGCGCTCCGCCTTCGACAACAACGCCGAAGCGGTCAAGGTCGGCGATAGCTTCCCGGTCTCCGTCACCGGCCGCAACGAGGAGCGCTACTACCAGCTCTCCCGCTTCCGCGTTGCGCAGCCCCGCGACTGGTCCGCCCTCGAGGCGGCCTTCGCCGAGAAGCTGGCCGTCGTCGGCACGGTCACTGAAGTCATCAAGGGCGGCCTCTCGGTGGATATCGGCGTGCGCGCCTTCATGCCCGCCAGCCGCAGCGGAGCCAAGGACGCAGCCGAGCTGGAGAAGCTGGTCGGAACCGAGATCAACTGCCGCATCACTAAGCTCGACGTCACCGACGAGAACGTAGTCGTCGATCGCCGCATCGTTCTCGAAGAGCAGGCCCGCGGCCTCCTCCAGGCCCGCCACGACGCCCTGAAGGAAGGCGACGCCGTCAGCGGCACGGTCCGCAGCCTCATGCCTTACGGCGCATTCATCGATCTGGGCGGCATCGACGGCCTTCTCCACGTCAGCGACATCTCCTACACCCGCATCGGCAAGCCGGAAGACGCGCTCTCCATCGGCCAGCAGCTCCAGCTCCGCATCCTCAAGATCGATCCCCAAACCAAAAGGATCTCGCTCGGCCTCAAGCAGCTCCAACCCGAGCCCTGGGACAAGGCGCCCGAACACCTCGCCTCCGGCCAGCGCATCACGGGCACCGTAACGCGCGTCGCCGACTTCGGGGCATTCGTCGAGATCGAGCCCGGCGTCGAAGGCCTCATCCACATCTCAGAGATGACCTACGGCAAGAAGGTCCGCCACCCCAGCGACATTCTCAAGCCGGGCGACCGCGTCGACGCCGTCATCCTCTCCGTCAAGCCTGAGGAGCGGCGCATTGCTCTCGGCCTCAAGCAGACCCTCGCCGACCCCTGGATCGAGGCCCCGCGCAACTTCCCCGCCGGCGCGCAGATCGAGGGCCCGGTCACCAAGCTGATGAACTTCGGCGCCTTCGTGCAGTTGGCCGACGGCATCGAGGGCCTGGTCCACGTCAGCGAGATCAGCCCCGACAAGCGCATCAACCATCCCCAGGACGTGCTGCGCGTGGGCCAGGTGGTCAAAGCTCAAGTCCTCGCCATCGACCCCGACAAGCGCCAGGTCAAGCTCAGCATCAAGCAGCTCATCCCCAGCCACATCGACGAGTACATCGCCGAGCACAAGGCGGGCGATGTGGTCAGCGGCCGCGTCGTCGAGCAATCCGCAACCCTGGCCCACGTCGAACTGGGCGACGGCATCCGCGCCATCTGCCGTACCGCCTTCGCCACCCCCAGCCAGGCCCCATCCGCGGCCAATGCCGCCCCGCCTCCCAAATTCAAGCCCGAAACCAAGCCGCCCGCCAAGCCCGACCTGTCGTCTCTCGGTTCCATGCTCAAAGCCCGCTGGAAGGGAGACGCCCCCGCGTCGCAGTCAAAGCCCCAGCCCCTCGGCGCTGGTCAGGTCCGCAGCTTCAAGATCGTCCGGCTGGACCCCGAAGCCAAAAAGATCGAAGTGGAGCTGGCCTAATAGGCGGAGCTTGCGTGGCATCACTCCACGCCTTGCCAACTAAGCTGTTATCCTGAGCGCAGGTCGCCGCTGCGACCGAAGTCGAAGGACCCGCGTTTCGCGCTCTTTCCCTCGCACAAATGCTCCGTGCCCCATCTTTGCGTCCGCCGCGGCGGATTCTGTCGCAAAAGTGGGATACCTCGCAGCCTTCACAGAAAAGAGTGAGAATACGTCAGAGGTAACGACATGAATCTTTCGCGGTTTCTTCCTCTTCTTCTGCTGCTTACGACGCCGTTGGCTCTTGGCCAAGCTGCCCGCCAGACTAGGCCTGCTAGTCCACCCGACCGGCCCGAGGCGCTTGTTTGGAGCCTGTATCAGCAGGTGGTGGCTCGTCACCCGCTCGGTATTCCCGAGGGTGAGGACATGAAGATTCTCGCGCCGTATCTGAGTAAGGCACTTCTACATCGGATCGATCTAGCTGAGGCTTGCTTCGGAGATTGGAATCGGCAGTATCCAGACCTGAATTTGAAGCCGGATTTTGCCTGGTTTGAGAGCGGACTGTTCTCGGGTGACGACGAACAGGCCGAACCGCGAGGCTTCCAGATCGAAAGAACGGAATCACAGAAGAACGGCTCATTTCGCGTGTATGTTCGACTCACCTACGGATCGCCGCCTGTAAAGCCCTGGATTTGGCAGGTTGCGGCAATTGTGGTGCAGGAAAACGGTCATTTCGCCATTGACGACGTTATCTACCTGAAGGAGGGACCGGAAGGCAGGCGGCTTGTAGATTCCCGGCTCTCGGAGTATTTGTCCCAGGGATGCGACGGCGCTCGCTGGGTCGGTTACGGAAACCAGCAAGACGGCCTGAAGCAGCAAAGGTAAACGGCCCCAGAACCGGGGCCGCGCCTGCAACCGTCAACAGATTCTTCCCCAGCATGAAGAATTTCGCCAAAGGTAGCGGCGCTTCCGCTTTACAACGCCATTACATTCCCGGCGGCCGGCCTGAGGGCATGAGCGACGCCAGCCGAGGCGGAGTCCGGCTCTGGCCGGCTCCCAGACCGTTACCAACGCGCCGCCAGCCGTAATCATGCGCATCCAGCGGTTTCTGCTTAGAATCTCTTCATGAACGACCCCTTTGTCTCTCTTTCCCGGCTGCTCTCCGACGTCATCCTGCCCAACCTCAAGGCCGTGCAAATGAGCCAGGCCGAACAGATTGCCGCCAACGACCGGCTGGAAATGGCCATCGAGGAGTTGCGCCTGCATCTGGAATCGCAGTTCGCCCAGCTCTCCGCCCAGCTCACCGCCTGCCGGGCCGAGCTGGCCGCCACCCAGGCTGTGCTGAAGGCAGCGCAGGCGCACGGCGGCTTGCGGGCGCTAGATCGGCCCGCGCTGATCCACTGAGTCGCGGTTCCGCCTCAGTCATGGGAGATTGGGCATTTTGATCTCTGGAAGGTGCGGATTCCGGGCCGATTGCCGATGGCCGGAAAAAGGCGCCTCCGCCGGCGCGCGAACTCAATCCCCCTAAATCTGCATCGAAATCCGCGCCCGCTCTGTTCCCATCCGCCCGGATGCGATAGACTCATGCGGGAACCTTCAACGCAAATCGCGATCTTCAAACTCACGGAGGATACATAGGAATTGGGAAAAAGCATGGTCCCGAGGAAGCTTTTCTTCACCAAGGGCGTAGGCAAACACAAGGAGCGGCTGACCTCCTTTGAGCTGGCGCTTCGGGATGCGGGGATCGCCTCGCAGAACCTGGTGCGCGTCTCCTCGATCTTTCCGCCGCGGTGCAAGGTGATTCCGCGCAAGGAAGGCCTCACCTACCTGAATCACGGCGAGGTGGTCTTCGCGGTGATCGCGGAGAACTCGACGCGCGAGCCGCATAGGCTGCTGGTTTCCAGCATCGGCGTGGCCATTCCCGCCGACCGCAACACTTACGGCTACCTGAGCGAGCACCACAGCTTCGGCGAGAGCGAGGAGCAGGCCGGCGAGTACGCCGAGGAGCTGGCCGCCGAGATGCTGGCCACCACCTTGGATGTGGACTTCGATCCGGACAAGAGCTGGGACGAGAAGAAGGAGATCTACCGCATCTCCAACAAGATCGTCCGCACCAGCAACATCACGCAGTCGGCCGTGGGCGACAAGCGCGGGCTGTGGACCACGACCATCGCAGCCGCGGTGCTGATTCTGGACGAGTAGGCATTGCATCGAGCAGACCATTCAGGCCAACCCGGATAGAAGGGGTTGGCATTGCTGCGAGTGCGGGGGTCTGCCGGCGCGGGATGGATCGAGGAAGGCGAGAGTCATGGCGGATGCGCGTAAATACACGGTAGGCCTGGTGCAGATGCGCATGGGCGCGGACCCGGAGGCCAACTTCGCCTCGGCCGTCGAGCGCATCGACGAGGCGGCGCGGCGGGGCGCGAACATCGTCTGCTTGCCGGAGCTCTTCCGCACCCAGTACTTCTGCCAGTGCGAGGAGCTTGCGCTCTTTGACCTTTCGGAGCAGATTCCCGGTCCGTCAACCGCGCGGCTGGCCGAGGTGGCCCGCAAGGCCCGCGTCGCCATTGTCGCCTCGCTCTTCGAGCGCCGCGCGCCGGGGCTCTATCACAACACGGCGGTCACGCTGAATGCCGAAGGGGCCATCGCCGGCGTCTACCGCAAGATGCACATTCCCGACGATCCGCTGTACCACGAAAAGTACTACTTCGCCCCCGGCGATCTGGGTTTTCAGGCCGTGGATACCGCCTTTGGCCGCGTGGGCGCGCTCGTCTGCTGGGATCAGTGGTATCCCGAGGCCGCGCGGCTGACCGCGTTGCAGGGCGCCGAGGCGCTCTTCTATCCCACCGCCATCGGCTGGCACCCGGCGGAAAAGGAGGCGTTCGGCGCGGCGCAGTACGATGCTTGGCAGACCGTCCAGCGCTCCCACGCCATCGCCAACGGCGTCTACGTAGCCGCAATCAATCGCGTGGGCGTCGAGCATGGCGACGTTCTAGGCAATCGCGCCGCGGGGCAGGGAATCGAGTTCTGGGGCGGCAGCTTTTTGGCCGACCCCTTTGGCCGCGTGATCGCCCAGGCCTCGCACGATACCGAGGAGATTCTTCTTGGCGAGGTCGACCTCAAGCTGATTGAGGAGACGCGCCGCAACTGGCCCTTTCTGCGCGACCGACGCATCGATGCCTATGGCGGAATTACGAGCCGCTATCTCGACCAGGTGAATGCCTGGCCGGCTGACGGAGATCCCAAATGGGCGTTGTCATCCTGAGCGCAGGTCGCTGCGGCGGACGTAGTCGAAGGACCTGCGGTTGCCTTTGCATTTTCATTGCTTCTCAATGTGCTACTCGAACAGAGACTTTGGAAGATGATTGAAACGCCACATCAACTCGGCTACATCATGCCCGCCGAATGGGAGCGCCACGAGGCCACCTGGCTGGCCTGGCCCCACAACCCGGATGACTGGCCGGGGAAGTTTCGGGCCATCCCCTGGGTCTACGCGGAGATTGTGCGGCTGCTCGCGACGCATGAGCGGGTGCATATTCTCGTCAACGACGCCAAGGCCGAGCGCCGCGCGCAGCGCATTCTGGAGCGCGCGGGTGCGAGTCTCGACCACGTCGCCTTCCACCAGTGGCCCACCAACCGCAGTTGGACTCGCGACTCCGGTCCCATCTTCGTCCGCAACCCGGAAGGTCGGGTAGGCCTCACCAACTGGCGCTTCAATGCCTGGGCTAAATACTCCGACTGGCAGCTCGACGACTTGGTGCCGGGGCGGATAACCGAGTTACTGCAACTGCCCGCGTGGCAGCCAACGATTCATTTCCCCGACGGCCGCAAGCATCGCGTCGTCCTCGAAGGCGGCTCCATCGATGCCAACGGCGCGGGCGCGGTGCTCACCACCGAGGAGTGCTTGCTCGGCGATGTGCAGCAGCGCAATCCCGGCGTCAACCGCGAGCAACTGGAGCAGGCCTTTCACGATTTCCTCGGCATCGATCAGGTGATCTGGCTGGGCCGCGGCATCGCCGGCGACGACACCCACGGCCACATCGACGACATCAGCCGCTTCGTCGCGCCCGCCACCATCGTGACCGCTGTCGAGCCGGATGCGAACGACCCCAACCACGCTCCGCTGGCCGAAAACCTGGCCCGCCTCAAGGCCGCCCGCACTCTCTCGGGCTTGCAGTTCACGCTGGTCGAGTTGCCCATGCCGCGCCCGGTGGTCTTTCGCGGCCAGCGCCTTCCGGCCAGTTACGCCAATTTCTATATCGCCAACGAACTGGTTCTGGTTCCCACCTTCCACGACCCCAACGACCGCGTGGCGCTGAACATTCTGGCCGAGGTCTTTCCGGGGCGCGAAGTCATCGGCATCCATTCGGTTGACCTGGTCTGGGGCCTGGGCGCGCTGCACTGCATGACCCAGCAGCAGCCGGCGGCGCGATAGCATTTTTAATCGTGCGCGAGGCCCTGGGTGCCCCACCTGGGCGCCCTTTGGGCACCGCGTTTTTGTTCTTGCGGCTAGCGTGGGTTATCACGATATCTGGGTTACAGAAGCAGTGAAGAGGCGTTAGCATGGTGACCATGA
>JBEKCX010000002.1:0-48722 GCA_050014655.1 Occallatibacter sp.
ATTATTGACGAAGGGCGTATCGAACCATGGGAGTATTACCTAACAAGGAAATCAAGAGGCGCCTGGAGCTTGAGGTCACTGAGCCAGAGTCGCTGGTCATCACTCCTCTGCTTGAGCGAAGAAAGATGCTCGGTAGGTTGTCTGACGCCGACTCGATTGATCTTCGTTTAGGTACCTTCTTTCTACTTCCGCAAGTTCCCCCGGTTCCATTCACATATCCCTGCAAGAATTCCGCGAGGCAGTCCTATGTTCGGGTCCATGTGCCGTTGGGTAGTTATTTGGTTGTACCGGCACACGAGACTGTTCTCGGCTCAACGTTGGAGTTCATCAAATTGCCGAGCGATCTATCGGGCGAGATTCTAACGAAATCGTCCGTCGCCAGGACATTCACAGTCATCGAAACTGCCCCGTGGATTCATCCTTCCTACCGCGGGTGTCTGACGCTGGAGATCGCCAACGCTTCCAACACGCCGCTTATCCTATATCCCGGAAGATTGATCGCTCAATTAATCTTGATGGAGCTCTTGAAAACGAAGGCCCGAGAATCGAAACTCGATGGGACCTATCTTGCGCCCGTTTATCCAGAGGCACCCATATTCAGAGACCCAGTTGATGACCTTGGAAGAATTGGCGTTCCAAAAAGCCAATTCAGGTCTCCTTATAATCGTCCAAAATAATCGCCGAACAGCCCAAGTCCGGATCTTCGGGCCTCGGATAGCACGAACCAACCTCCGCCGGCAAACGTTCCTTCAGATGGGAAGTGAGGCGGTTGGAGATCATGTATGCAATTACGGATCTCTACTCCATAAATGCAACGTTAGGGCGACCTTGGAGTTTACCGTAGACCGTCAAGCAATGCTGGAACCATGCCGAGCACCCCACCTGCGGAGTCTCGAACCCCGTATGGCGCGAACCTGCACCCCGCCGCCCTCCCTGCATCCCTTGCCGAAATTTACCTCGCGGCAGCGCACAATCATCGTATGGGATGCCTCCACGCGCGCGAACCCGCTGCCCCATACCTGCCTATCCAGGCTTCCCAAAAGCCGACCCCCCACCCCCCTATACCCCCAGGGGGTATGTTTTCAGCCTCCCGCAATCTGGCCGACTGTTCAGAATCAACGACTTACGGAACAATCTCGTCGTTCCAACAAGCAAAAGAGAGCCGCTTTTCGGTCGATTTTCGGTCCAAATCGAGGGTATTTCGCGCCGTTCTTGGCATTTTTTGCGGGGTTGCGGAGATCCGTTCGCAGCGGAACAACGCCATCGCGGAGCATGATCTTCGCTCGACGCCAAGGAGAAAGGCAATGAGGTTCGGGATTGAATTACCCCAGCTGGCTGACCTTCACCTGCAACGCTGCGAAGTCCACAGTTCCCAGGCCGCGGGCGGCGGCCATCTCCAGGTAGGGCATCTGTGCGGGGTCGAGGTTCCAATACGCCTTGGCCACGTAGGCGTCGACAGCCACCGGATCGGTTCCGGCGACCAGCGTCTTCTTGAGAGCCACGTCTTCGAGGTTGCCGCCCGTTGGCCCGTTGCGCAGCAGGATGCGGTAGCAGTCCAGGAGCGTGACCGTGGGCAGCATGAAGGCGGCCAGGTCGGCCAGGCTCTGGTGAATCTGCTGGTGCAGCCGGTTGCGCTGCCCGCCCAGGATGCCGTACCAGTTCTTCATCCCCAGCGTTGCGCCGGTAAGCACGTGGTGCTTGGCGACGGGCAGATTGAAGATCTTGTCGGCCTCCAGGAAGGGCGTGAAGACGGGCCAGCTCTTGAGGACCACGCCGCCCAGGTCCACTTCCCGGAAAAGGTCGGGATCGGGCAGGATGACCTCGGCGCCCTCGGCGCGGGCGGCGGCCTGAATGCCGGAGCGCTGAAAACAGCGGCGCGGCTCGTTGCAACTGACGTCGGTGACGATGACGCGCTTGGCGCCCGCCTGCCAGCACTGGCGCACGACCTCGGCGACCACTTCGGGGTTGGTGTTGGCGGCCTGGTCCGGGGTGCGGTCCCAGGCGATGTTGGGCTTGATAACCACCACATCCTGGCGGCTGACGAAGCGCCGGATGCCGCCCAGGTCTTCAAGCGCCCGCTGGACCAGGGCGCGCGGTTCTCCGCCCTGAGCGACTGTTAGGTGCGGAAATTGGGAATCGACGGCCGGGCGATGGTCGCGGCGCGCCTGCTCGGCCTGCTTGGCGACCGGACGGAAGCTGTGCTCGCTGAGCCAGACGCCCGCAGCCGCCGCGCCCGCGGCCGCGCCGCCCACGCGCAACAGTTGCAGCAGAGCCTCGCGGCGCGTGAGGCCCTGCGCGTCAGCTTGCTTCTCGTCCGGCTTCCGATCGTTTTCCGCGGCCATCGCCATCCTCCCGGTCAAATCTCCATCAGATGCATCCGCTGCGGATCGTTGTTGCCCAATCGGTGGTCGGCATCGGCGGCGGTGGCGATGTACTGCGGCGCGCGGCCCGCAGCCTCGAGCGTGGACACGCCCGCCTCGGCGCGCTTGCGCTCGATCATCTGCCAGGCGGTGTGATCCACGGCCACCCGGTCCTCGCCCACGATGAGCGCATTGGGCTGCCAGAGGTACTCGGGGCGAAAGCCGGGTCCGCCGTTGTACACCGCGGTCATGGCGTCGCCGATGGTGAAGCGAACTTTGTCGCGGACGGCGGGAATGCAGTTCAGGTCGGCGACGCCCGGGTTGCAGTAGTTGGCGTGCAGTTCATAGGGCCGCTGGACGACGCCGTACATGTTCTTCATGGCGAAGGTAATGCCGGCCCCGCTGTGGTCCTTGAGAATGGGCAGACCGATGACCATGTCGCACTGGCGGGTGAGAATCTTGGCCAGCCTGACGTTGGCCATGCCAAACGCCACCGGCTGATCCTCATAGCCGCCCACATCGTTGCCGTAGCAGCGGACGCGGCTGGGATCGGTGCTTACAGTGAGGCCGCAGGCTTCGAGGCTGCGGGCGTCGCGCTCCCAGACCAGGATGTTGCCGGCCTTCACGCCGGCCTGCTGCATGCGCTCGCAGATGGCAAGCACCAGCGCCGCGTGGGTCGAAATCCCCTTGCCGCCGAGGCCGTTGACCTTGAGGCCGATGACTTTATCGACGGGCACGATGCGCTTCCAGGCCTCGACCGGATGGTCGCGCCCGGTGTAGGCGGCGATGGCGCGGTCGAGCAGAGCTTGCACGCGCTTCTCGTCGAGCTGGCCGCCGGGTCCATGCAGCGCCGCATCCCGGGCGACAATGACTTTGGACTTGGAGGCATCGGCGCGCTGGGCGTTCTGGTCGAGCACGGCGGCCAACCCCAGCTTGTTCGCCGCAGCGGACGAGCCAAGGATCAGAGCTCCCGCGGCTGTGGTTTTGATAAACTCCCGGCGGCTTTTCATGGCAATCGTTTCCTTTTCAACGCGGCCGGCGCTCCGGCCAGAGCGGTTTACAGTCTTGCTTCCACGCCGTGCGCAAGAGCCAGCAAAGCCTGCGGCGCATCGGGCGTGGACTCATAAGCGACGATGCGGATGAGATAAACGCCCTTGCGGAAGATCACGCTCTGCGCGTACTCGACTCCAGCATCGCCCAGTTGGACGGTCTTGGCTTCCTTGGTCTGTCCGGCTTCGAGAATCTTGCGCGCGCCCGCCGCGTCATTCATGGTGTGCACATCGACGGTCGCTTCCAACTGGCCCTGGTACTTGTAATCGGAGGTCGAGGTGGAGACCACGCCGGCAGCAGTGTACTGGTCGGCGTCGCCATCGATGTACTGCCAGAGATCCTTGGCCGCAAAGACGCGCGTGTCGCTGGTCTTTTCCCAGCCGGCGATGGCGCCCGACTTGGGGAAGGCATCGGCGGCCTTCTTCTTGCAGCCTGTGGTCCCAGAGAATGCGACAAGAAGAATTGCCGCACCAGCGAGCAACGATTTCAAGGAACAGGATTTCACTGCAACGGTCTCCTTTACTTCCGGTTGAGCAGAATCTGACTGCTGGGCGAGCGGCTTTCGCCGATGCTGGTGACGTAAACCGCCGGGCGCTCCTGCAACGGGCAGGCAAACTCGCAAGCGCCGCAGCCCACGCAGCGGCTGGGATCGACGCGCGGCTGCTTGAGGGTCTTGGCGTTGCCGGCCGCGTCGACGACTTGTGCCTCCTGAACGTAGATGGCCTTGGGCGAGACCGGGCACCACTCCTCGCAGACGATGCAGTCGGTGGCCATGGCCCAGGGCAGGCAGCGGCAGCGGTCGTAAAACGCCGTCCCCAGGCGGACACGCTGGTCCGCCGCGGAGACGCCAACGCCTGCGACCCAGCCTTTTTCCTTGGCAGTGATCTGCCAGATGGCGCCGGTGGGGCAAACCTCGCCGCAGAGCACGCAACTGGGCTCGCAATAACCGATGCGCGGAACCAGCGTGGGCGTCCACAGCCCTTCAAGCCCCGCCTCCTCGAGCGTGGGATGGAGCGCCGTGTTGGGGCAGACCTTCATGCACTCGCCGCAGCGGATGCAACGGGAGAGGAATTCGGACTCATCGAGCGCGCCCGGAGGACGCAGCAGGCGCTCATTACGGCTCTTGCCCAGGCCGGTGTTAGCGCGCATCAGCGGAACCACCGCCGCGCCGGCAACCAGGCCGGTAATGGTCCTGCGGCGGCCAAGGTCAGGCGTAGCCACCTCCGGCTCCTTGCGGAAGAAGCGGAACTCGAGGCTGTCGTGCGGGCAACTGCCCACGCAGTTCATGCACATCAGGCACTCGGCCTTGCGCCAGGGCGCGCCGCCGATGGGATCGTCGCCGCCCTGGCAACTGAGCAGGCAGCGGTTGCACTTGTCGCAGGCTGCCGGGTCCTTGTGCAAGCCCAGAATCGACCAGCGCGAAACCGCGCCCAGCAATGCGCCCAGCGGACAGACGGCGCGGCACCACAACCGCGTGACGCGCAAACTGGCGGCGAGAATCGCAAGGAAGAGAATGCCCAGCACGAGGCCCTGGTGGTAGTGAAGCTGGCGAAGATCGAGCACCGTGTAGTGCAGAATCGTATGCAGCGTCTCGCCGGTTGATTTGATGGCTGCATTGCGGCTGCTTTCGAGCGGTGTAAGCAGGGCGCGCGCGGCGGCGTTGATGGCGGGAAGAATCGACAGGCCGAAGGAGCGGACCAGCAAACTGAAGGGATCGAGCCATCCGATCGCCGCCGAACCGAAGCAGGCGGCTACCAGCCCGGCGAGCAGGACAACATATTTGCCCGTCTGCCAGCGCTTGTACCTGTTTGCCTCGATGCGCTGCTTGCCCCGCTTGGCCTCCGAGGGCATATTGCCGACGAAGTGTTGCAGCGTGCCCAGGGGGCAGATCCAGCCGCAGAAGAAGCGGCCCAGAAACAGCGTGGGCAACAGGATTACAAGGCTCCATAGCAGGCCGCGGTAGAGAGCGTGGGTGGCCAGCGCGTTGACCACGGCCACCAGCGGATCCCACTCGAAGTAGAGGCGCACCGGCGCGCGCAACTGAATCTCGGTGCCGCCCCCGATAAAGAGGTTCAACGAGGTGAAGAGCAGCAGCGCAAAAAACAGGAGCAGAAAGAAGATCTGCGAGATCCTGCGCCACATCGGCAACCTGGAACGGGCCACGAATCTCCTCCACACGCCGCGCGCGCGTGCAAGCCGTACAGGGGAAATGATTGGCGCTCAGGCAGGCGCCCGACAGTGATCTGCATCACCGATTGGCGGTTGGGGGGCCGGCGGTTGTGGCTGGAGGCCGTTCAGTTGAACAACGGCCCCCAGGTTGGGAAAAAGGAGGATCGGAGCGTTGTACGACCGCCGAGGGGGCTCGATCGAGACATGCTGGCAAGCCGAAAACCCGCCTGCCGGGCTATCCTGTAAGAGCGGCGCATTCGCAATCGGGAACAGGGACAAATGAAGCAAGCAGAAACCAGAAAAGTCGAAATCTTCGATACCAGCCTTCGGGACGGGATGCAGCAGCCCAACATAGACATCTCCGTGCCCAATGCCGTCAGCCTTCTGCAGCGCATGGGCGCCTTTGGCGTCCACTATGCCGAGATCGGCTTTGCCGGCGCGAACAAATTCGTGGCGGATTTGACCGGCGCGCTTTCCTCGGTCGATACGGGCTCCATGAAGCTGGCTCTCTTCGGCAGAACGCGCGGCCGCGGCGCCAAGGTCCAGGATTGGCCCGACGTGCAGTTCATCGCCGCCCACAAGCGACGCGTGCCAGTTGCGGTCATCGTCGTCAAGTCCCGGCTGCTCGATGTGATGCGGTCGCTGGAAACCACGCCGGAAGAAAACCTGCTGATGGCCTCCGAGACCATCCAATGCCTTCAGGACCACGGCCTCGAGGTCATCGTGGACCTTGAGCATGCCATGGATGCCATCTGCGGACGCCGTGAGAACGGCGAGGATTGTGACGCCGAATTCAGCAAGCGCAGCCTGGACTACTTCCACCAGATGACGGAACAATGCGTTCGCCAGCGAGTGAGCCGGCTGGTGGTCTGCGACACCACCGGCGGCGCCAATCCTGAGGAAGTCGCCGAAGCGATCGGCGGCCTGGCGCGGAGTTACCCCGAGACCGGATTCGGATTTCACGGCCACACCGATCGCGGCCTTGGGGTGGCCAATGCCCGGGCCGCCATTCTTGCCGGCGCAGTGCAAGTCCAAGGCACGCTGCTGGGAACCGGCGAGCGCTGCGGCAATGTGAATCTGACGACCGTGATCGGCAGCATGCAGCTCCGGGGCGAAGCTGAGTTTGTCACGCCCGAAAGGCTCGCCGGACTGACCAGCCTGGCGCAGTCGGCTTACGCGGCCTTCACGCTGGAGGCGCCGCACGGCGCGCCGATCGTCGGCCCCGGCGCTTTTGGCACCTGGGCCGGCATGCACGGCAGCAGCGAACGCAAGAATCCAGGAGCCTACCTGTGGTGCGATCCTGCCAGGGTGGGCGCAAGCCCGGTGATCGGCGTCAACGCCCAATCGGGGAGGGCCAATATCGTTCTGCTGTCTGAGGCGCTCGGCGTTCCGCTCAATTCCGCGCAGGCACAGGCGTTGATGGACGCCAACCAGGCGATGATCGAAGGTGGCGGCTTTACGGCCAGCGAAGTTTCGTTCCGGCTGGCCTGCATGAAGGTTCTCAAGACTCTCGAAGATCGCTTCAGCATCAAAAGCTGGCGAGTTTTGGACGAATCCGACGAAACCGGGAACAGGTACGTTCAGGCCTCGATGCTGTTATCCATTGGCGACTCGGCCGTGGCTACGACGCGCGCTGAGGGCGCCGGTCCAGTGGATGCGCTCACCAAGGCCATGCGCCACGAACTGGAGAAATGGTACCCGGCTCTTGCGCAGATGCATCTGGGCACATTCAGCGTCACGGCCCTCGACGTCTCCGCCCACGACACAGCGGCCTACGTCCGCGTCACGGTCAGCTTCAACGCCGATGGCCATGAACCGTGGCAGACCGCGGGCGTGAGCAGCGATCTGAACCAGGCGGCTCTGATGGCCATCGTCGATGGCTTCCACTACTGGCTGCTGAAGATCGCCGAATAACTGCCTGGAATGGTGCCCACAACTGAGATTTGGGGCATCGGCGCCCGAGGAGAGCAAAATGGAGACGTCAGTGGCTGCGGCAACACCGCCGGCATTGCCTCGCAGGAATTGGTTTGAAAGAAACTGGAAATGGTTCGTCCCTTCCGGTTGTTTGACCATCATCGTCCTGCTATTGGCGTTTGTTGCGGGCGTCCTTAGTATTGTGGAGGTATCTTTCAAGAGCAGTGGCGCGTATACCCAGGCGCTGGCGCTGGCGCAAGCTAACTCTCAAGTGTCCGACAAGATTGGCCGGCCGCTGAAACCGGGATGGTTCGCCTTAGGAAGTATCAGCATAAACGGCGACTCCGGCGACGCAGACATTTCCATCCCCATCTCCGGCCCCAACGGAAAGGGCAGGATTTACGCAGTGGCAAAGAAGATTGCGGGAATTTGGCGATATGAGACGCTTGAGATCGAGGTAGACGGCCAACCGGATCGGATCGATTTGCTGCAAGCGCCGACCGGCCAATAAGCTGCGGCCCTTGCCTTGAATAAAGACGTCCTGCCCGCTGCCGCATGTGGCGGCCGCACGGATAGTACGCCCGTCACAGTCGATTGATGAGCGAGGCGATGCAGGCGGCGCCGAAGCCATTGTCGATGTTGACCACTGAGACGTTGGGCGAGCAGGTATTCAGCATGCCCAGCAGCGCCGCCACTCCCCCAAACGACGCGCCATAACCCACGCTGGTGGGTACGGCCAGCACCGGCGCATCCACCAGCCCGCCCACCACGGTGGGCAGCGCGCCTTCCATTCCGGCGCAGACGATGAGCACGCGGGCCGATTGCAGCGAGTTCTTTTGCGCCAGCAGGCGGTGAATGCCGGCCACGCCGACGTCGGCGATCAGCTCGACCGTGTTGCCCATCATCCGCGCCGTAACCACTGCCTCCTCGGCTACAGGCAGGTCGCTGGTTCCGGCGCAGACGACGGCGATAGTTCCTTTGCCTGGAGCGGCCGACGCCTGCATCAGCGTGATGGCGCGGCCGGTCTCATGAAACTCGGCGCGGGGCTCGACCGCGCGAACCGCGTCAAACATCTCGCGAGTGGCGTGGGTGGCCAGCACGTTGCCGCCGTGCTGGGCCATGCGGGCAAAGATCGCCGCCACCTGCGCGGCGGTTTTGCCGGCGGAGAAAATCACCTCCGGCATGCCGGTGCGCAGCGCGCGATGATGATCGACCTTGGCGAAACCAAGATCCTCAAAGGGCATGCCGCGCAGGCGGTCGAGCGCGTCGCCAACGCCGGTCCGGCCCTCGCGCACTTCGTTCAGCAGCGCTTCGATGCTTGCCCGGTCCATCAGTTCACCTCCTTATAACGCTCCTGATACCACCCTGCTATCGACCAAGACTATTCAAACCGACGAGATAGTAGAATTCAACGATCTCTTCGAAAAGGCGCTTCACCGGGTAAGCAGGAAATGTTTCCACATCGTTTCTTCATAATACGAATTGGCTACTTCGACATCCAAATGAGGGTCTGCAACAGATAACCGTGTGCCATCCCTTGTAAAATGCACCTCAAGGACGTATTTCTTGCCCGACTCTGCTTTGAAGCTACCGATGGGGTATTCGACCTGATCAACTGACTCCATGAAGTTCCTATCCTTCTTACTTACTCCTCGACAAACTACCTTATCGTCGCTCCATAACGTCCAACTCGCCTGGATCGGGGATTCGCGGTCGCAATGATCCGAGTCGTTCGGGTCCAAATAAAAGTTTAAACAATTCAGTTCATCATTCAGGAGCTTCTTCTTTACTTCGATCTTGATTAGATAAATCCAGTTCAGATCAACCACAAACTCTGGGGTTCTCACCTCCCCAACAGCAAGTGAAACAGGCATAGACACCGGATGCGTGATCTTCCGATGTCGATTTGGTTTCAATGCGGCCGCATGCGTCGACAGCAGCATACTGGCAACTATGGACAACAAATTAACCCATCGCGGAATAGATCTCAGTTTCATGAAACACCCCGGCAAACAAGAGTAAGACGCTTTCTCCGCAAAGAAGATTGCTTTAGCTTCAGTCGCGCATTCGGGCATCCTCCTCGTAAGCCCGCATGGCCCGCTGCATCACCTCTTTCAAAGGAACCGAGTGCAGCGTGGCCAGCAGACGGCAGTCCTCGTACTCCGGCGACGCGTTGGCGATCTTGCCGTTGGGCCAGCGGGCGATCTTGATGCGCACCTCGCCCCAGCCGGTTTGCACCTTGAGAAACTCGCGCGCCAAAGCCAGCTTGTTTTCGAGCCTCCAGCGCAGGCCGATGGTGGTGGTTTCGCGGAAGAGAAGGTCGCGCAGACGGGGCAGGAGATTGGGGCGGCAAAGCACGGTCAGTTGCACACCGGTGCGCCCTTTCTTCATCTGCACCGCGACGCGATAGACATCCCACGCGCCGGCATCGAGCAGCAGCTCGCTCACGTAGGCGAGCACCTGAGGGTTGGAGTCGTCCATGACGGCTTCGATCACAGCGATCGGTTCAGCCGCGGCGGAGTCATCGGCTGCGCCCTGGCCGGCTTCTTCGGCTGCTTCTCCCACCAGCAGGCGAAGCAGGTTGGGCTCTCCCCGCGTTTCGCGCCCGCCCGCTCCGTAGCCTGTGGCCCCGATGCGCATAGGCGGAAGCGGTTCGTAGCACACATCCAGCATCCGTAGCACCGCCGCGCCGGTGGGCGTGACGCGCTCCATGGGCTGGCCGGCGGCGTAGACGGGCGCATCGCGCAGCAAGGCCAGCGTTGCCGGAGCCGGAACAGGCAGCGTTCCGTGCTGGCAGACCACCGTGCCGCTACCCACATTCAGGGGCGACGCAAGCCAGCGATCGACCGCGAGCGACTCAGCGCCCGCGGCCGCGCACACGATGTCGATGATGGTATCCACCGCGCCCACTTCGTGGAAGTGCACGCGCTCAATGGGGATGGAATGGATGGCGGCCTCGGCCTCGCCCAGCAGTTGGAAGGCGCGCATGGAGCGCTCCTTGACGGCTTCGGCGAGCGGTGCGGAGCGAATGGTCTCGAGAATTGCAGACAGGGGCCGATGAGCGGCGTGTGGGTGCGCATGAGCATGCGCGCCGTGTTCATGCGGAGAGTGCGCGGAGTGCGGGTGCGCCTCACGCGAGTGGGTCGAATGCTCTTCGTGAGTGTGAGCCGGATCGATTGCCTGCCGCTCCGGAGTGAGCACGTCCACCTTGGTGGCGGCCAGTCCGCCGCGGCTTACCTTGCGCATCTCCAGGCGCGCGCCCACATTCAGCGCGGCGGCGGCTTCCTCAAGGCACGAGAACGGAACGCCCGCATCCACCAGGGCCCCCAGCAGCATGTCGCCGCTTATGCCGGAAAAACACTCCAGGTATCCGATTCGCATCGCTCTGTGATTCTAAACGGTCGGCCGCGAATCCCGCTCTATGCGCCGCGTTTGGCCAGGACTTCCGCGGGCAGAAGGGCGTTCATCGATCCGGAGCGGAAGCCGACGCAATCCAGGGTCACGTACTGGAAGCCGGCCTCCCTGAGCGCCGCGGAGATCGCATCGAGCATCTCGATGGCCAGGGCTCGGGGCAGTTCCGCGCGGGCGATCTCCACCCGGGCCAGCTCGCCGTGATGGCGGACGCGCAGTTCGCGAAAGCCCAACTGCCGCAGGCTCTCCTCAGCTCGCTCCACCTGGTCCAGCACCTCGCGTGTGACGGCGCGGCCGTACTCCACGCGTGAGGAGAGGCAAGGAGACGCGGGACGATCCCAGAGCGCATAGCCGGCGGCCTTGGCCAGCGCGCGCACTTCCTGCTTCGTCAGGCCCGCCTCCGCAAGTGGAGCCAGCACGGCGTGCTCCTCGGCGGCGCGTTGGCCGGGACGATAATCCCTGGTGTCGTCGGCGTTCATGCCGTAGGCGATGCGGGCAAATCCTAGCTTTGCGCCCAGCGCTTCCATGGTGGCGAAAAGCTCGTCCTTGCAGTGGAAGCAGCGGTCGGCGTCGTTGCGCGCATACTCGGGCCGGTCCAGTTCCTCTGTGGCGACCACGCGCAGCGGCATCCGGAGCCCTTGGGCAAAGGCGCAAGCCTGCTCCATGTCGCGCCGGGCCAAGCTGGGCGAGTCGGCGAGCACGGCGAGCATCCGGGAGCCAAGGACTCGATGCGCGGTAGCCGCCAGAAATGCGGAGTCCACGCCGCCGGAGTAGGCCACCATCAGGCTTCCCAACTCCGCCAGCCGCGCTTCCAGAACGAGCAGCTTGGCCGCCGCGCCGGCCAGCGCGTCGTCGGGCGCGTTCCGCGGACGCCCGGCTTCCGGCAAATCGGTGTGTGAACTCGCCGCCATAGGGCAGATTATAGCCCCGTGCCGCCTGTTGCGGAGTCGCAGCCGATTGCGGAACGGCCAGCCAGTTTGGGAATTCGCCGATGCCTTGAAGGCATTCCGCTGGTTCATGAGCGAAATATGCGTCCTACGCTTGAATCAGACCGGGGGCGCTTGCTCTCTTCAGGGGCGGCGTGTACACTCAAGTGGAATTTCTCCGGATCTGGTGCACGTCGCAGAGGTCTGCCGTCAAGGGATCTAGGTTTCTATCGCAGAAGATCTGCCGTCAAGGATCTCTCGTCGATGGAACGTTAGCGACGCACAAGCGGTCGGCGCTTTGCCGATGCGGGGAAATTGCTGTATGGGCTTCGATCATGGGACGAAACAAGGCTTCAACAAAGTGGCCTGGCGCCCTGCCTGGATCTGGACAGACGCCGACTCCATTCACTGGTTGTTCTTTGTTGCTTTCTATACAGTGTTGGCCAATATTCCCTTCTGGACCGCAAGGGAAGCGTTCGGCCTGGCGCATTATGGAGTGTTCTGCCTGGAGTATGCCGCGGTTGGACTGCTGGCGCTTCTTGTGCCGCGAGTTCTGGCCGCCGCTTTGCTGCTGTTGATGGTGGCAGCGGATCTGCTCTGCGGAGTCTGCCAGACCTACTACCTGTCGGTCAGAGAGTGCGTGACGAACTTGAGTGTGTTTCACGCGCTCTCCGGACCCCGGCGCCATGCCGCGGTTGCAGTCATGCTGCTGACACTGCTGGTGAGTGCAATCGCAGCTTGTTTGCCCGCCCCTTCAGTTGGAAAACATCATCGGTGGCGCGCGGCGGCGTGCCTCATCGCATTCCTGTTTGTATTGCCCTCCTTGGATTGCTTCACGATCGTTCGCCGTACTGGACACTTTCCGTGTCTTCTGGGAGTGGCGAAGCAGAGGGATAGGATCGAGCTCAGCCTTTTTTCCGCGGTTCGATTCTCCCGCGTGCCCATCGACCGACTGATTCTGATAGAGCTGGGAGCGGCAAAGGTCCGCAAGAGTGAGATTGCAAATCAGGCATCAAAGCTTTCCGTTCCAAGCGCCGCAGGTGTGGCCAGCCGTTACGCAGGATTCAGCAACCCAAGCGGCGGACGGGAGACGCCAGATCTGGTGATTGTCCTGGTTGAGTCGTGGGGACTCGCCACCGACTCATCCCTCAATGACGCGTTGGTCCAGCCTTATTCCGAACCTGGCCTGCGCGCCCGTTATGAGGTTGTTCAAGGCACAGTTCCTTTCTATGGAGGCACCGTTGCGGGCGAGGCTCGGGAGTTGTGTGGGAATCTATTTGGTTTTCATCTCCTGAATGCTTCCACAACTGAGTTGCGAGGCTGTCTGCCCGAGCGCCTGGCCGCTCTAGGTTATAACGACATTGCTGTGCATGGCATGGATGGGCACATGTTTGCCCGTTCCACTTGGTACAGCAGGATCGGGTTTCGGGAGACATGGTTCAACGATCAGCTCAAGGAGCAAGGATTGCCGGATTGCCCTGGAGCCCTTATCGGCACCTGTGACGCAGCGGTTGCAGATTGGATAGGACGCCGTCTCGCTGAGCCTCACGCCAAGCCGTATTTCGTCCACTGGGTAACCTTGAACTCCCATCTGCCGGTGCTTGTGCCATCGCCACTGCCTGATGGAGCCCCCTGTTCGTTCACCCTGGGGCTCACGCCACAGTCGGCACTCTGCTCCTGGTACCAACTGGTAGCCAACGTGCATCGTTCCGTATCGCAGTTGGCTATGGCCAAATTGGTTCGCCCTACCATATTCGTCATCGTTGGAGATCATGCCCCCCCATTTGGCGATCCCGCGTTGCGCAGCCGATTCTCACAGGATGTGGTTCCTTACGTGCTGTTGGCGCCTCGCGCAGAGATCCACCCGCCAAATTCCTTGCAGGCTCACAACTCCTTTGCTCTTGGAAGGGCGGCCGAAAGGCGCTCCCCTCAAGTTCCCTGAGATCATGGGCGCCGCAGCGCCGTCTGCCGCAAGTAAGCCAAGCAATCGACGCGGCATCCACAGACACGACGGCCCGGCATCGCTGCCGGGCCGTGAATGCCTTGCTACTACTCGTGAACCGTGGCTGACTCGGCCGCTTTTGTCAAATCCGCATGGGCATGAGCACGTACCGGTACCTGTACTCCGCATCCGGATCCTCGGGCCGCATCTGGCCAGCCGACTGCGAATCCTTGAACTCCAGCCGCACCTCGCCCTCGTTACTTAGCGCCTTCAAAAAGTCCAGGATGTAGGTGGAGTTGAATCCGACCATGATGGGATCCCCCGAATAGGGCGTATCGATGGTGTCTTCGCTCTCGCCGGATTCCGTCGAACTGGAGCTGATCTTCAGTTCATTTCCCTCCAGCCGCAGCCGAATGGCGCCCGACCGCTCGTCAGCAAATTGCGCCACGCGCTGGATTGCCGCCGACAACTCGCTCGAGCGAACCACCGCAAACTTGGTGTTGTCGCGCGGCATGACCGCTTCAAAATTCGGGAACTGCCCCGATAGCTTGCGGGTGCTCAGCGTGCGATGGCCGAGACGGAAGAAAAGCGTGTGTTCATCGTCGGCGAACTCCACCTTGTCGGCCTCGGAGGTCGAAAGCAACTGCTGCAGCTCCTGCAAGGCCTTGCGGGGAATCAGGACGCGTTTCTCACCGCTGATGCCTTCCAGGATTTCATTCGGCTTCTCAACAAAGGAGAGGCGGTGACCGTCGGTCGCCACCATGGCTAGAGACTCCGCCTTGATCACCAGCAGAGCGCCGTTCAGGGTGTAGCGCGACTCTTCATTCGAGATGGCGAAGATGGTGCGCGCAATCAGGGTTTTCAGCGCCTGAGACGAAATACCGGTGGCGGCGACGGCGGGGAACTCCGGCACCTGAGGGTAGTTGGCCCGCGCCATGCCCACCATCTTCGTATTGGAGCGCCCGGAGCGAATCTGCACCCAGTGATTCTCGAGGAGCTTGATTGAAATATCGCCCTCCGGCAGCAGCTTGACGTAGTCATAGAGCTTGCGCGCCGGAACGGTGCAGGCGCCTGGCTTCTTTACCTTCGCTTCCGTACTGGTGCGGATTGCCTGATCGAGATCGGTTGCGGTGATACTCAACCGGTCGCCCTCGACCTCGATAAGGAAGTTGGACAGAATCGGAATGGTCGTCTTGCGCTCCACGACGCTTTGCGTCGCGGTAAGCTCCTTCACCAGATCCTGGCGGCTTACAGTAATCTCCATCACTGCCCCCTGCGCGGCCCGCTTCGCCACTCCAGCCCGTGCGACCAGCACCACCCCACTCAGGCCATGCGACTGCGGGAAAAACCCGAATTCAAGACATTCCACACTGGCCACACTCTACAACACTACACGGCCACTTGGAAGTGCTGTCTTTTCTTCTTCTTGATTGTATTCATCTTTACGCTCATCCGGGCGTGGAAAACAGGGATGCTTCTCTGGATTCCAGCGCCTCTTCTCCCCGGATCGTTTCTTGGCGGATTCGCCTGTGGCGCTGGGGCGGCGAGCATTCGGTTTGGAGTTCGTCTGCTGCATGGCTTGCGGATAGTGAGGAAAAGGGCAAGAGATTAAAAGAAAAGACAGTAACACCCGTAGTTCCGGGAGGAAAAGTGGAAATGCGTCCGAAGCGATTGCAGGACAAGAAGTTGAGAGGCTGGCCGCTTTTCCAAATCGAGGCTGTGCAATTCTGCGCTTTTGGAAAAGCAGTATTGGAGGGGGCAGGGACAGCTCAGTTTCCCACGTCTCCCACAGGCGCCTGGAAAGGGCCTGTGTAAAGTGGGCGGCTTATGTGAAAAGCGAGTCCATGATGGCATGGGGTAATGGGTTTGAGACGGCTGGTCTTTCACAGGAGCCGAGTCTTGCACAGCTTGCACAGGGCAGGATGGGAAGGAGGAAATTGTCTGTGAGGGAAGGCAATTCCCGGACTTGATGGAGAGCGCGGTGGTTTCCCATTCCAGCAAGGAATTTGAGTGAATAATTGGGTCTAATGAAGCACTGGATCGGCGTCGCTCCTAGACTCGGATGAGGCGTGGGGTCTGGCGAATGAGTATCGACATCGGATGCCTGGAAGATCAACTCCTGCACATGTCCGCGGAAGGCGCGCCGGGGCGAGAGTTTTGCGAGGCAATCTCTGAATTGGCGAGAACCGGGCGCTTTGCGCAATTGCACGACGTGCTGCCGGGTATTGTGTACGAGGAACTTTGGGAGCGCTATCGGCGAGCCCCCGATGCCTTTGTGGCTGAGTGGCGGATGTTGGCTCAGGAGATGCGGCAAGGCTTCATCCAGCACGCCCGGCAGCGGCTCACCTCACTCACGCGGCTTCAGCACGTCGGCAGCGGCGTGAACACTCCGGCGTGGCAGGAAATTCAGCGCGCTTTGGATGGACAGCAAAACGACCTGCTGCGAGCCGCTTTTGCACTGGAACTGCTGGAACTGGTGGAACCGGCGGTCTTGCGGGCCGCGCACCTGCGCGAATGCGTGGTGGCCGAGCCTAGCTCGGAGGAGGCCGACCGTTATCTGGACGAAGCCACGCGCTGCTACTTCTTCGGCTTGTTCACCGCCTGCGCCGTCATGTGCCGGTCGGTGCTTGAAGAGGCCATCAAGCAGAAGCTGCCTGCCGCCCTGACTCGGCTGATCGGCACCCGCTATCGCAACACTGCCACGCTGGGCAATCTGTTGCACGAAGTCAACAACAACCTGATCCTCACCGGCTTCGACAGCGATTTTCCCAGGGTTGCCAACAAGGTGAACGACGCTGGCAGGAAGGCTGTGCACCAGGGCCTGCTTTCGGAAGATGAGGCGCGCGCCTGCCTGCAAGACGCCCGCCGAGCCCTGCAAATCCTGTTGCGGCAGTGATGCCGGACCTGGCGGATGCCACGTGCTCTGGAAGACAAGGCTTTCCCCTTCATGCGGTTCGCGATTCCGTGTTCCCCAACCACATATACTGAACTTTCCATGTCCTATGCGGCCGCCATCGATCAACTCAACGCCATGGTCCCGGAGCTTTATAGCCGCGCGGGCCAGCCGCGGCGCAAATTTTCGCTGGATGAGATTGGCATTCTGCTGGCCGCTCTCGGCAATCCGCACCAGCGCTTTCCCTCGGTGCTGATCGCAGGGACTAACGGCAAAGGTTCAACGGCTTCCACGCTGGCTTCCATCCTGACGGCCTCCGGGGTTCGGACCGGCCTATACACCTCGCCGCACCTGGCTCGGGCCAACGAGCGCATACGCCTGGGCCGCATCGAGATTGGCGACGATGCCTTTGCCGGCCTCTTCTTTCGCGTTCTCGATGCCGCGCGGCAACTGGTGCGGGAGAGCCGGCTTCCGCAACTGCCCAGCTACTTTGAGATTCTCACCGCGCAGGCGCTTTTGTACTTTGCCGAGGCGCGCGTGAAGATAGCCGTGCTGGAAGTGGGCATGGGCGGGAGGCTGGACGCGACCAACGTAGTCGATCCGCTGCTCAGCGTCATCACCGACATCTCCATCGACCACACCGAGTGGCTGGGATCGACGATCGCGGCCATTGCGCGGGAGAAGGCCGGCATTCTGCGCCGTCGCGGAACATTGATCACCCTGCCGCAATACCCCGAAGCGAACCAGGTTCTCGACGAGGTAGCGGCCGAGTTGGGCGTTCGCCGGGTGAGCACGGTCCCGTATTTGCCTCCCACGGGCGCCGGCGTGGCCAGTCCCTATTGCATTGACGCTCTTGGCGCGACCATTCGCGTGGATACTCCCCTTGTCGGCGCGCACCAGCATCGCAACGTGGCGCTGGCCATCGCCGCTGCGGTTGAGTTGGCTTGCAACCACGGCTTCCCGGTGACAGCGGCGGCCATCGCCGAAGGGATTCGCAAGACGAGCTGGCCGGGCCGGCTGGAGCGGATCGGGCGAGACGGCGTGGAGTGGATTCTGGATGTGGCGCACAATCCCGCCGGGGCCTGGGCGCTGCGCGCCGGCCTGGGCGCGGTACTGGCAGACGCTGAGGCAGAGCGAAGGCCGCGGACGCTCATCTTCAGTTGCCTGAACGACAAACCCATAGCCGAGATGGCGCAGATTCTCTTTCCGTTTTTTGACCAGGTGATCCTGGCGCCCATCCAGACAGCCCGCGCCGCTGCCATGGACGCCCTGTTGGCGGCAGCCGAGGCCACAGGAGTTCGCGCGCTTGCTGCCGAATCGGTCAGCCAGGCCATGCAACTGGCCGCCGGGCAGACCGGGCAGCGAGGCGTGGTGGTCGTGTCGGGATCGGTGTACCTGGTGGGCGAGGCGCGCACCTTGCTGCTCGGCGAAGAGGGGGTGCAGCCGTGAGCCGGCGGCCAAATCCCTTGCCACGGCTCTACCGCTGGCGCACCAACCTGCTCCACATCCCGGCCATGACCGTGGTCACGGCCGTTTGCGCTTCGTTGTCGATCCTGGTGTCCGTTGTGGATAAGCGCGGCCGCGCGCAGCACCGTATTGCGCGCTTCTGGGCGCGGGCCATGGTAACTCTCTCCGGCTGTTCACTCACCGTTCGAGGGTTGGAGAACCTGCGCAAGCATCCGGTCGCCGTCTATGCTTCCAACCATACCTCCTACATGGATACGCCGGTGATCTTTGCCGCGCTGCCCTTCCAGTTTCGCATTCTGGCCAGGAAGGAATTGTGGCCTATCGCGTTCATAGGATGGTACTTAAGTCGTTCCGGTCAGATTCCGATCGATACCGCAAACCCACACGCAACGCGCACCAGCCTGGGCGTCGGCGTCAAAGCGCTGCGCTCCGGAATGCCGCTCTTCGTTTTCCCGGAGGGCGGACGAACCTCCACCGGCGAACTGCGGCCATTTCAGTCCGGCGCGGCCTACCTTGCCATTCGCGCGCAGGTTCCGCTGGTGCCTCTCGCGCTCAGCGGAGTCTTCGATCTGCTGCCCATTCATACCCGGCATCTGTATCCCGGAGAGCTGACGCTCACAGCGGGCGAGCCGATCGAAACCAAGGGAATGACCCCGCGCCAGACCGGCGAGTTGACCGCGCAACTTCGTAATGCCATTGAGAGCCTGAGGCAGGCGCAGAGCGCAGTGGACCGGGATTCCGTTGAGCAAACAGCGCTTGGTGCTGAAAGCTGAAGCGGAGCGGCGAGAAGGCGCACGGGAGCCCCGTCCTTTTCGCGTCGTCGCCGCAGCGACCAAAAAGGGTGGGAGACCGCGAGAACCCTATCGTTGAGATCGCATCTGTGATTACACTGGTTCTTCCATGCCCATTCGAATCGCCATTCCCGAGCCTACCAGCAGCGACGCGGCCTACAATCAGCGGTCGCTGCCGCCATATCTTGCCGCTCTTCATGCGGCGGGCGCAACGCCGATCGTTATTCCCCTGCACGAGCACCAGGATCGCGTGGCCAAGCTGCTGGCGGGAGTTCAAGGGATACTGCTTCCCGGCAGCCGCTACGATGTGGACCCGCAAAGATATGGCGAAGATCCGATTCCCGAGTGCGCCGAAGCGGACCCAGCCCGGACCGCCGTCGACGAGGTGCTGCTGCAGGACGCTTTCAACCTGCACAAGCCAATCCTGGCCATCTGCCACGGCGCCCAGAGCTTGAATGTCTGGTGCAACGGGTCGCTGATCCAGGATCTGAAGACGCCGGTCGATCATCGACCCGGCCGGGAGGTGGTGGAGGCGCACCCGGTGCGGATTGCGCAGGGGTCGAGATTGGCCGGACTGCTGCCCCGCGATGAGTCGGCTGAACCTGGGGTGAATTCAAGCCACCACCAGGCGATTCGCAGCCCCGGAGACAATCTGGTAGTGACTGCGGTGTCTCCGGAAGATGGAGTCATCGAGGCGGTCGAGTTGGGCTCGCCCAACCACTTCGTTTTGGCGGTGCAATGGCACCCGGAGCGAACCTACAGCCAGAAGGCCTTTTCCCGCGCCATCTTTGCGGCGTTTGCCGCCGCGGCTGAGGCCTGGGAGCCCCGGCGAATTGAAGATTCGGTCGCGCCGGCGTGAGTTCGCCGGCGAGGCGGCGCATATGAGGGAACCTTCCAATTCCGTTCGATCGCGACTGAACGCCCTCTTGGCCGAGGCAGGTCTGGCCCCGGTGGACTCCGTGGTTGCCGGTCGCTTCGAGGATTATCTTTCGCTTATTCTTCGCTGGAATGCCCGCGTCAACCTGACCGCCGTTCGCGACGAAGAGGGGATTCTCCAGCGGCACTTTGTCGAATCCATCGCCTGCGCCCGCGCTCTTCCCGCCGGCATCGCCACGCTGCTGGACTTTGGCTCCGGCGCTGGATTTCCAGGAATCCCGATTGCCCTCTGCCGTCCTGAAATCTCCGTCACCCTGGCTGAGTCGCAGGGCAAGAGGGCAGCCTTTCTGCATGAGGTCGTTCGCGTCCTTGGAATTCCCGCAAAAGTGCATTCGGGTCGCGCAGAAACGCTCGCTGCGAGGTTCGACTGCGTGACTTTGCGCGCGGTTGACCGGATGAACGTGGCCGTTCAGGCAGCCTCTAGGCTGGTTTCCCCTTGCGGCTGGTTGGCGCTGATGACCACCCGCGGCGAGCTGGAGGGGCTGAAGGCGGCAGCCGGAGCGGAGTTTTCCTGGCCCACGACGATTCAACTGCCCGGCGGCGCGGAGCGAGTCCTCGCGTTGGGAGAGCGGACAATTAGTTCGCCAGCTTGATGATGGCGAGCCGGCGCACGTCAGCCAGATCCTTGCTTGCCCTCACCATGAGCCGCACGCCGGTTCCCTCCGCGTAGCGCGGGGCTTCGTCGAGCAGTTTGAGCGCGCTCTTTGATAGATCGCTCTTCCTGGCGGCCGCCACTGCCCTGTTGCCGAGGACGAATGCGGCTCGAAAGCAGCCATTGCACGGACCGAGATAGACGATGGTTCTCTTCTTCAGTTTGAGGCGCAGGGACCAGCCATACTTGGGGGACGATGACTTCCACTCCTGGTCCGCAACCCCCTGTTCGGCCAGCCAATCGAGCAACTGCTTCCACACCTCGGCGGTCGAGCTCAAGGCGGCGGAGACCTCCTGTTCCGTTGGCAAAGTTGCCTTGCCGATGAAGGCGTTCGGGGTTTCCATAATGCTCCTTTGCGTTTCTGGAATTCGATCAGATCGACAGTTGCCCGAGAGTCCGGCGCAGAATCGCGGTTTGCTCTGATGGCTCATAGAAGGGGTGATTGCGGTAGACGCTGGTTCCTATCTCCATGTAAGCGTCGATCAGTTCGGGGGCGTGTCGAGCGGCAACCTCTCGCACCTTGCGACTATGAGCCCGCGTAAACTCGAGCTTTGCCGGGTCCACAAATCCGGCCTGGATGAAAGCGCGGGTCTTGCGAACGCACTTACAGTCATTCTGCGCATTGACAAGGCTGCAATTGTCGCGCAGGTATTCGTAGAGATCGCGGCGCGCTCGCGAGAGGATTTGGCGGAAGTTGACCGGAGTAACCTCGGCGATTTCGGCGCCAACCTCATCGCTTGCCCCAAAGATCTCGCCCAGGATGAAGACGAGGCGCTGCCGGCCGTCCAAACAGAGCAATGTCCCAATCATGCAGTTGTTTTTCGTCTCTTCGACGAGTATTTCTACCGGGACCGGCACGGTTCGAGGGTCGGGAAGATCGAGATCGGGCACCTGTCGCAGCCCAGCCGAGGCCACGGCAAAGGAGCAGACCGCATCGGCGGCTGCCCATTTGGGCTTCTTGACGTTCAAGAGATGGTTGACGGCGATGCGATAGAGCCAGGTGCGGAACTTCGCTTCGCCACGGAACCCCGGCAGAGCTTTCATGACCTTGAGCAGAATCTCCTGCGTGGCGTCTTCGGCGTCGGCGCGGCGATGAAGCATCCGCAGAGAAAGATTGAATATCCAGGGAAGATGGCGTGTGAACAAGAGTTGCAGCTGATCGTGATCGCCTGCCTTGGCGCGAGCCAACTGTTCTTCGTCCTGGACGCCGGAGGAGTTCTGAAGGAACGGGTCTTGCAGCGGTTCGTGCGTGGTTTGCATGGAGTGCCTCCAGTAGATAGGACAACTTGGATCAGGTTGTGTGACAGTAGCCGGCGAATTCTCGCAAAGAAGGTTAAGAGGAATTGTATTTGGATTTGGCGAGACCGGCTGTGACGCAACCTGTTCCACGTGGAACCCCTCGGAAGGCTGGGCCAGAATGGAAGGCCGTTCCACGTGGAACAAGACCGCCTTGGCCCAATTCGGGCGCGAGTTCAATTCGGAGCAGCTTGGAACCTCCAATTGAAAAACGACCAGTTCCTGTCCCGAAAGCCGTCGGTTTTCCACCGCGACGCTTCCTTCCAGCCCCTCCAACCTCCAGCGCATCTCCACCCGGCAACTCTTTCCCCTTCAGTCGTTTATTGGTCCCCCACCGCTCTCTGCCCAGGGCGCTTTCCACAGCTTTGCCTAGTTCTCCACAAAGCAAGCCCAGGCGCGCAATCCGCCCTTCCCTTTACTCTCAATTGCCATGGGAAAGATTCTCGGCGTGGTCAACCAGAAGGGCGGGGTTGGCAAGACTACTACTGCGATCAACCTCGCCGCCTGCCTCGCCATCGAAGGCCTCAATGTCCTCCTCGTCGATTGCGACCCGCAGGCCAACGCCTCCTCCGGCCTCGGCCTCCAGCGCGACGATAGCCGCCACTCCATCTACGATGTGCTCATGGGAGACGCCCCGGCGGAGCAGGTCATCCTGCCCACGGAGATCGATCTCCTCTCGTTGCTGCCCGGTTCCAAGAACCTTACCGGTGCGAATATCGAACTCGCCGGGGCGAGCGACCGCGCCCTCCGTCTGCGCCGTGCGATCGAGCCCATCCAGAACAATTACGATCTGATCGTCCTGGACTGCCCGCCGGCGCTCGACTTGCTCACCCTCAATGTTCTGGTCGCCGCCAACTCCCTGCTTGTGCCCATGCAGGCTGAGTACTTCGCGTTGGAGGGCATCTCCGAGCTGATCTCCAATCTCGAACGGGTCCGCGCTGCCTTCAACCCATCCCTCATCATCGAGGGCGTTTTGCTCACCATGTTTGACGATCGCACCAACCTTGCCCAGCAGGTGAGCGAGAGTCTCCGCGAACACTTTCAGGAGCGGCTCTACCGCACCGTGATTCCGCGCAACGTGCGGCTGGCCGAGGCGCCCAGCCACGGCAAGCCCGTGGCCCTCTACGCTCCCCGCTCCAGGGGAACCGAGGCCTATTTCGAGATGACCGGGGAGTTTCTGGCCCGCAATCGGATCGAGATCCAGCGCAGCACCGAGCCGAAGCCCGTTGAGTCCGTCAAGCCGCCTGCAGTTCCGCCCAATGAGGTCCGTTTCTGGCCGTACTCCTGACCCTCCCGTCCGGATCAAGGCCGGTGCACACATCGCCGGAACTCCGGCAAACGCAGATTCAAAGAGCCCCGGCGCCTTTTGCCGGGATAGAGGATTTTGAAACATGACCGTCGCCGCCATTGATCCGAAACGCCGCGCCCTGGGCAAGGGCTTGGATTCCCTTCTCCCGCGGGTGCCTTCCGCCGCCTCCGCCGCCGACACAGAGGGCGGCAAGCCCCGCGAGATTCCGCTCGATCAGATCGATCACAATCCATTCCAAACCCGCTCGCACGTGGATGAGGAGCAGTTGGCTGAGCTGGCCGCTTCCATCACATCCAACGGAGTCGTCCAGCCGGTGCTGGTGCGTCCGCTCGCCAACGGCCGCTTCCAACTCATCGCCGGGGAACGCCGCTGGCGCGCCTCGCGGCTTGCCGGCAAGCAGACCATCCCCGCCATTCTGCGCCAAGTCTCCGACGAGCAGGCGATGGAGATCACCATCGTCGAAAACCTCCAGCGCGCCGACCTAAACCCCATGGAGCAGGCCCGCGCCTTCGACCGGCTCTCCCGCGAGTTCCATATGACTCAGGAGCAGATGGCCGTGCGCACCGGCAAGGATCGCGCCTCGGTAGCCAACTTCCTGCGCCTGCTGCGCCTGCCGGCCCCGGTGCAAGCGCGCGTCGAAGCCGGCGAGCTCAGCTTCGGCCACGCCCGTACATTGCTGGCCTTTGAACACCCAGAGGAGATCGAGAAGGCGGCGAAGCGCGTCATCGACCTTTCGCTTTCTGTTCGCCAAACCGAGACCTACGTCCAGGGCCTGATGCACCCCGAGCGCGCCAAGAAGAATCCCAAACCCGAAGCCCCAGTCGATCCCAACGTCCGCGATGTCCAGCAGCGGCTGCAGCGCGCCCTCGGCCTGAAGGTCCACATCGAGGACCGCAACGGCCGCGGCAAAGTCATCATCGAATACGCCCGCCTGGAGGACTTCGACCAGCTACTGGAGCAGTTGGCGAGGGAGTGACGCGGTGGACTCAATTCAGCCTCGCTAGGTTTGTCCGCACATGCCCAGGCAGCCGAGTGGACCGGGACGCCGGGATCCGCCAGGCCGCCGATGCGATGCTCGACCGAATACGAAACCAGGCGCCGGACAGCTCAAGAGGACGCCAAAAGCTGGAATTGGCGCCCATCCGCAGCCAATCCGCTGAGCTTCACGAAGTTTGCTCTTGACAACTGTCCTTTTCAACGCTTTTCTTGTTGTATCCCCGGTCAACGCTCCTCCGCGCTCCGAGTCAGGGAATACTCTCGGCTGCGTGGCTTGGCTTGAACGTGGAACAAACGATTTCGCGGTCCACTCCCGAACACGAAAGGAACCATGATGTCCGATCCGAACCAGTCTGGCCTCTCCGACAAAGCCGCCGGCGGAATTGCCTACCTCACATTCATCCCGGCGCTGTTCTTCCTGATTTCTCCGACCTACAAGCGGAGACCCGAAGTGCGTTTCCACTCTTGGCAGTCCGCTTACTTGTGGGTCACAGGGTTGATCGTGTGGGTCGTTCTGAGCATTTTTGGCAAATTCCCTCCGTTAGGCGGTTTTTTTGCGTTTTCGATCAATTTGCTGATGATTCTTTTGATTAGTGCGGTGGCGGCTTTTCTGTTCTTCATCCTTTGGGTCATCGCGACTCTCAATGCCTTCAAGGGCCAGCGCTTCAAGATCGCGGTGATTGGGAACATGGCAGAAAAGCGGGCGGACATTTAACCGCCTGAGGAGCCGTCGTATTCACGCGAAAGCCCTCCACGCAGGAGCAGCTATCGCCGCAGGCGGCTGATCTTAGTGGTTGGCGATGTTTTCGCGGGTTTTCGCCATCACAAGCCTGGGTAAGTTACCACAGTAGTTCGATCTCAACTCCGAAGGAGCAAACATGCCCGAAGAAACTCCGCAAACCGGCCTTAGCGACAATGCCGCCTCCGGCCTTGCCTACCTCCTCGTCCCGGCGATCATCTTTCTGGTCGTTCCGCCGTACAACCAGAAACCCGTCGTTCGCTTCCACTCCTGGCAGTCCATCTTCCTGTTCATTGCCTGGATCGTGATCCACATTGGGTTCATGATTGTCGGCAGGATACCGATCCTTGGCTGTTTCATTGGCATCTTGCGGCTGCTGGTCGCCCTGGCATTGTTCATCCTCTGGCTGATCGTGATGATCAAAGCGTTCAACGGCCAGCGTTTCAAGATTCCGTTCATCGGCGATCTCGCCGAGAAGCAGGCCAACGGGTAAGACGCCGGGGGCTGCGACAACTCGATCGGCGGCCTCCACGCGGCGGCCGTGCTCTTCTTCGGCACGTTACTCGCGGATCGCGACTCCCCCCGCGCTCCATTCTGTCACGAAGTGAGGTAAACCATCACAGAAGTCTGAACTCAATCGCAAAGGAGCCACCGTGTCCGATCCCACTCCCGTCGTTCCCACCCCACCCGCCCAGTCGGGCCTGTCAGACAATGCCGCCGGCGCGCTGGCCTACGTCACGGTCATCCCGGCGATCATCTTTCTGCTCGTCGAGCCCTACAACAAGAGCTCCTACATAAAATTCCACGCATGGCAAAGCGTCTTTTTGACCGTTGCCTTTTTTGCGGTCAGCATCGTTGCCATCATTCCGATCCTTGGCTGGCTGATCGCGATCATCGGCATACCGGTGCTGCTGATTGCGTGGATCATCTGCCTGGTCAATGCCCTACAAGGGAAGCGCTTTAAGCTGCCATGGATCGGCAACCTGGCTGAAAAGCAAGTCGGCGCCTAAGACTCCGGCTGGCCCCAGGATGATTGAGACCGCACCGCAAGCGCCGTTCGAGCGGCAATGCTCTACCGGCGCTTGCTCTTCCTGCCGCCGTGCGTCTCTTTCTTGGGCGCGGCGTCTTTCCGTCTATGCTTCTTTGCCTTCGGCGGCTTGGCGCCCTTCGGCCCCGCCAGCGGCAGACCCTCTTCCACAATCGAGAACTGCAAGCGGCGTTCCTGGGCCAGGATGCGGTCCAGAATCACCTGCACCCGGTCTCCGGCGCGGTAGCGGCGTCCTGAGCGCTCGCCGACAATCTCATGCGTGTTCTCGCGCCAGGTGTAGCGATCGTCCCGCAGTGTATCGATGGGCACGAGCCCCTCGACGAAGAGGTCGGTCAGCTCCACAAAGAGGCCGAATTTGGCCGGGTTCAGCACCAGGGCGGCAAACTCCTCGCCCACCCGGTCCTGCATGAAACGAACCTTCTTCCACTCCACCAGTTCGCGCTCTGCCTCGGCGGCGCGGCGCTCGGTCAGGCTGGTCTCCTCGGCGATCTGCGCCAATTCGGTTTCCGGAATCGGCGGCTCGAGCGTCGCCTTGTCATCCTGAGCGGAGGTCGCCGCGGCGACCGGAGTCGAAGGACCTGCGTCTTCTTCGTTTGGTATCAGGCCTGGGTGCCCCACCCTTGCCGTCCGCCGCGGCGGATTCTTGCGCCAAGGGTGGGAAGTCAAACCACCCGGCGCCAGCCCCTCGTTCGGATGATGCCAGGGCGAGCTCTGGCGTCCGCGCGCTACCTCGGCCTGACCGCTCACGCCGGAATGGAGCAGCGACTTGGCGATGCGATGCACGATCAGGTCGGGATAGCGGCGGATGGGCGACGTGAAGTGCGTGTAGGTGGGCGCGGCCAGGGCAAAGTGGCCCTCGTTGATCTCCGAGTAGCGCGCCTGCTTGAGTGAGCGCAGCATCAGATAGCTCAGAATCCGCTCCTCCGGCTTGCCCTCGATGCGCGCGGCCAGCTTCTGATACATGCGCGGCGTGACGGGAATGTCTTCGGGCGCCTCGTGCATCCGGGGATTGCGCCCGCGCCCGTGCGAGTCGCGCCGCTCGGCGCGGGTCTGGAAGCGCTTGACGGGCAGAGCGCCTAGGCCCAGCGAGTAGCCGAAAGATGCCGCCAGCTCCTCGAACTGAACGACGCGGCGCGGGTCTGGCTTTTCATGAATGCGATAGAGCGAGGGCACGCCCAGATCTTCCAGCCAGGTGGCCACGCACTCGTTGGCCGCCAGCATGAACTCCTCGATCAGGCGGTTGGCCCAGGTGCGCTCGGATTTTGTCACGCCGCGCATCTGGCCCTGCTCGTCGAACTCGATCACCGGCTCGGGCAGATCAAAATCGATGCTCCCCCGCTCCTCGCGTCGCTTGTTCATCAGCCCGGCGAGCTGCCGCATGCGCTCGAACTCCAGAACCAAAGCCGTGTAGCGCGCGCGAGTCTCAACGTCCCCTTCGAGAATGGCGTGAACCTCGGTGTAGGTCATGCGCGCGGCGGAGCGGATGACGCCCTCGACGATCTCGTAGCTCTCGATGCGGCCCTCGGCATCGAGCTGCATGATGCAGCTCAGTACGAGGCGGTCCTCGCCGGGGCGCAGGCTGCAGATGCCGGTCGATAGCTCCTGCGGCAGCATGGGAATGGCGCGATCCGGGAAATAAACGCTCGTCCCGCGCAGCCGGGCCTCCAAGTCGAGGTCCGTCCCCGCGCGCACGTACTCGGCCACGTCGGCAATATGCACCTGCAGCTCAAACCCGCTGCCGGCGCGCTCCGTCACCAGGACAGCGTCGTCGAAGTCGCGAGCCGTCTCGCCGTCGATGGTCACGATGGGCAGCCCGCGAAAATCTCGACGGAGTAAAACCTCGGTGAGGTCCAGATGGGCCACGCGGCGCGCCTCGGCCAGCACATTCTCCGGGAAGACGCGCGGCAACTGGTGCTTGCGGATCATCATCTCCACATCCACGCCGAAGCCGTCGGGCGAGCCCAGCACTTCGATCACGCGGCCAATCGGTGGCCGGGTTGGCGTGGGCCAACTGGTGATCTCCACATCGACGACCAAGCCCTCCAGATCGTCGTGTGGTGCAGAAGCCGCGGCTTCCGCGCCCAGCACCCGGTGCGCCGTGGCGGACTCGCCGTCCGCGGGCAGTTCCTGTCCGGGAGGAATGAGAATGGGCTGCGTCATGCGCTCGTCGAATGGGACTACGCTGTGAGGCGTGCCGGGGGATCGCGCATAGTGAAAAGTGCCCACCACGGTGGGGTTGCGCCGCTCCAGCACGCGGACGATGCGGCCCATGCGGCGTCCATCGGCCTTGGGCGGGTCCACTTCTACCAGCACCTGGTCGCCTTGCATGGCGCCGTTGATCTCGTTGGGTGGGATAAAAACATCTTCTTCGCCCGATGCCTGCCGCGCATTCGCCGTTGCCGATCTTCGGTTGGGGCGCACAAATCCGTAACCGTCGCGGTGCAGATCCAGCCGCCCGGCGGCCAGGTTTTCGCGCGTGCCGAAGGCAGGCCGGGGAATGCTCCAGTGCTCGCGATCCAGCTTGACCAACTCGCCGCGCGCACTCAGGCGGGCCAGTTGCTCCAGCAGCAGACGCCGCTCGCGCCCGCCGCCCAGGCTCAACTCGCGCACCAGTTGCTTGTATCCGGCTTTTTGGCCGGCGGAGCGGGCAATCCGCGCCACCAGTTCCCGATCGGTCATACGATAAGAGTAGGCTATTGGCACTATTTGGACGCTGCGTCTCGGCGGTTTTTGCTCGAACCTCTCGCACGCTTTAGCGGCCCGTAGACCGTAACGGCGATTTGCGCGTTGACTTCGAGAGCGGCCTTTATGGTCTTCGGCCTGAGCGGGAACCAGTAATAGCGATACGGTCCCCGCGCCTCGATGCCGATGTCGAAGCTGCGAGTCCTGGCACTGTCCCAGAGCCCCCTTGCGTCTGGCGGGAGTCTCCGAATCACTTTGCAAAGCCTGAGGATCAGTGATTCTGGGCTACTGTGATGACTGGCTGCGGGAAGTCCCGAACCGGCCGCCTCCAGGTGCGCTTCGTAGTGCCTTTTCACCCGCCCGAGGAAAAGAACGTAGATTTGCCCACCCATCGCATCGATCAACGGCTTCAGGTCCGACTTCGAGACGATGTCGAGGTCCACATTCAGAAACTGCGTCTTGTCCAGAACACTTCGGGTCATCGGTACTTGCGCTTGGGAAACAACTATATCATCATCCGTGGAGGTTCCTTAGCCGGGAACCGCCTCTCCGCCTGTTTCGGAATCGTTGCCAAATTCGGCCATTGGCCAGCCTTATTCAGCGTCCTCTCGCTAAACTGCCGTAGAACGGCTTAGAATAGCGGCAACGCATTCTTTTGGCGGACCGCGAGGGAATCGCATCCTACGAGGAGCCGCCGACTGGGCCGCCGATGACACTTTGGCCGGCGGTCCTCACCTTCAGTTTTTTTGGGCCCGCGGCAGTGGCCCCTGCCTTGGCAGCCCCGTCCCAGCAGGACAGAAAAGGAATCGTCGTGAGCGCAATGTGGAAACCCAACCAGCCCGGTCCTACGAATCTTCCCCCCACCCCTGAACCCCCCGTCCGGCCCGCACCGCCTCCTCCTCCGGTCGTCGAGCCCGTCGTGAACCGCGCCCCGGTTGCCAGCGCCGAACAGGCCACCATCGGCAAGAGCCTCTTCATCAAGGGTGAGATCACCGGCTCCGAGTCGCTGTTTGTCGACGGCAAGGTCGAGGGCAGCATCAACCTTGCCGGCAACCGAGTCACCATAGGCCGCAACGGCCAGGTCGCGGCCAGCATCACCGCCCGCGAGATCGTCGTGCTGGGCAAGGTGCGGGGCAACGTCTCCGCCACCGACCGCGTGGACATCCGCGCCGAAGGCTCGCTGAGCGGCGACGTCTCCGCGGCCCGCATCAGCATCGAAGATGGCGCCTTCTTCAAGGGCGGCATCGACATTCGCAAGCCCGAAGGCAAGGCGGGGCCTGCGGCCGCCGCTCCAGTCCAAGCAATCCCCGAGGCACCCAAGCCGCCTCAGCCTTAGTTGAACTGTAGATCTCACTCAAACGCAAGCGCCCCTGCATTGGTGGGGGCGCTTGTGTCTTTTTTGGGGACTGGGAATCCCCGGCCGCTGGGGATCGCGACGGTGCGCCGGCGGACGCAAAGGAGGGAAATGAGACGGAAATGAACTCGATATGAACTGCAGGAGTTCTGTCGTAAGTTTAACAAAATAAAATATATAGCTAGAAATTAACTGGAAACGATCTCGACTTCGCTTATCCCAGCCCCAGCCGCTTCATCGTCACCCTGGGCAGCGCCGATCCGGTCTTTTCCAAAACCCACTTTGCCACCACCACCCAAACCAGAGTTCCGGCCAGCAGCTCGCCCAGGTCGGTCCAGCGGACCTGCGCGGGCAGGTGAGACTGGCCCAGATAGCCCAGCAGACCTCCGAACCCCCAAACCACCGTCCAGACGGCAGCGCCGCTCACCAGCGCAGCCAGCAGGCAGCGGCCCAGCTCGGCATAGTCCAGGCTGGCCAGCGAGACCATGCGCCGCTGGTGTAGCAGCACGGCAAGAGATACGGCCTGCATGCCAATGCCGAGGTCGGAGGCGATGGCCAGCCCCATGGCTCCCTGCCAGTGATAGAACAACCCATAGATGGGTATGGAGGCCAGAGTGACAGAAGTTGCGGCGACCATTGGAATCAAAGTGTTACCGGCGGCGTAAAAGGCGCGGGAGTAGATAGCCTGCGCCGACCACAGGAACAGCGAGAGGGAAAAGATAACAAAGTAGGCGGCGCACTCGCGGCAGTCAGCCGCCGAGAAGCGCCCTCCGAGGTAGATCAGCTCAACCAGCGGCGCGGCCAGGGCAGCCATGGCCGAAGCCGCCAGCAGTCCCAGAGCGGCTACGCGGGCAACGGAGTCGGCGACTCCAGTCGCGAATTCGTAGTGGCGCTGGCCGGACCAGAGATTGGCGAAGAAAGGCATGGAGGCCATTCCCGCCGCGCCCGCCAGAATGGCGATGGGGGCGGCAAAAAGCTGCTTGGCTACGTTCATCAGCGTGATTGCGCCGTCCGATGCGGAGGCAAAATAGGAGATGATCCATGGATCGACTGAAACCAGCGAAGCGCCAACGATCAGCGGCAGCGAAAGCCGCACCCACTCGCGCAGTCCCTCGTCGCGCCAATCGAGAATGGGCCGGAAGCGGAGGCCAGCCCGGTAGACGAAGACGGCATTCAGAAGAAAATTGCCCAGAAAGGCTCCGGCCACCGTGCCCACGGCCAGCGAAGAGATGCCCATGTGCCTGACGAGCAGAAGGCCGCCGGCGATGGTGCCCAGGTTGTAGATGAGCGGGGCAACTCCTGGCACCGTGAACTGGTTGCGCACGAACAGCACCGCGCCAAAGACTCCGCTGGCAAAGAAGCACAACTGAGCGGGCAGCAGGATGCGCGTCAGGTGGACGCAAAGCGCGGCCTTGGGCGTGTCGAATCCATGAAACATATGGCGGACATACAATGGCGCGAAGAACTCGGCAGCCACGATGGCGCTCCCCAATACCAAGGTCATAGTGGTAAGAATGACCGAAAGCGACCGCTCTCCCTCTGCCTCGCGCCCGGTTTCGCGGTAGCGGGTAAGGATGGTGACCAGAGTGGCCGAAAGCGCGCCGCCAACCAGAAAGTACGAGACCATATCTGGAAGCTGGAACGCGGCATAAAAAGCATCGGTGTCATGGCCGAAGAGCCACGCGATATATTTTGTCCGAACCAGCCCCATGATCCGCGAGAGAAAACCGAGGCTCATCAACAGAACGGTGGCGGAGAAAGCCGTATGAATGCGGGAAGGGCGCAGCAGCCCCACGCCGCGCGCCCACCGGGATTGCGAGGCCGGAGAGGATTGAATCTGGGCCGATTTTGCCACTGGACTCGATTCTACCGGGCTGGCGAGCGGACGAAGCGCTGCTTGGCGAAGTATCCTGTGCACATGAGGCACTGCGTGCAGCAGACCTTTGGATTGGGGTTGTCGATCTGGTTAGCGGCTGGCGCAGGCGCGGCGGCCCAGGCCATTCATGGGCGCGAAGGCATCACCCTGCCTCCTCCGCCCGCCGTTGAAGCCATACCGGTTGCCGACGACTACTTCGGAACAAAGATTCTGGACAGCTATCGATGGCTCGAAGACGGCAAGAGCCCTGAGACGCGGGCCTTTATCGATGCCCAGAATGCTTACACGGCGCGCTATCTGAAGCAGGCGCGCATACGGCCCCAGGCGGCGGACGATCTGGACGCGCTGGAAAACGTATCAGCCGCGAAGATACCCTTGCAGCGCGCAAACAGCTGCTTCTTCCTCAAGCGGCTGGCCGGTGAGCAGCAGTTCTCAATCTATGTGCGCCGCGGCTGGATGGGGAAGGACGAGCGCCTGATCGACCCGGCGCAGCTGAGCCGCGACCCGAACACTTCAGTCTCGCTCGAAGATGTTTCCCGCGATGGGACGCTGCTGGCCTATGGGGTGCAGCGGGGCGGAGCGGACGAGACCTCCATCCATATCTTCAACGTGAAGACCGGCAAAACGCTGGAGGACGAACTGCCAACCGCCCGCTATTTTGGCGTCAACTTCTCGCCGGATGGGACCGGCATTTACTACTCGCGCAATAACCAGCAGGGAACACTGCTCTACCGGCACACGCTGGGGACGCGCAACTCAAGCGACAAGCTGGTCTTTGGCCGCGAGTTTCGCGGGGAACTGCTCGGCGGCAACGACCTTTTTTCCGGCGTGGTGACCGATGACGGCCGCTATCTGGTCGTCACCATCCATCGCGGCGTGCCGGCCCGGCGCGTGGACATCGTCTTCCGCGACCTGACCAAGCCGGGAGCTTTCTTCGAGGTGCTGGTGTGGGGACTGGATTCGCGCTTCGATGCCATCTATGCCCGCGGCGCGTGGTATGTGAAGACCGACTACCAGGCGCCCAAGGGATGCATTCTGGAGGCCGACCCCGGCATCATGCCCGACACCTGGCGGACGATCGTGCCCGAGGGGCCGGATGCGATCGACGACTGGTCGATTGTGGGCGGAAAGATCTACGTGAACCGGCTGAAAGACGCAAAGACGGAGACCTCTGTCTACACGCTGGACGGAAGGCCGGCCGGAAGGATAGCGTTCGACTCCATCGGATCGTCCTCGGCCGTCGCGGGCCGGACGACGGATCGCTATGGTTTTTTCAGCTTCGAATCGTTCCTCACGCCGCCCACCATCTACCGGCTGGATACCGCGACCGGCAAGCGCGAGGTCTTTTTCCGGCCCAAGGTTTCCTTCGACGCCAGCCAGTATGAGCTGAAGCAGGTGTTCTTCCAGTCGAAGGATGGGACGAAGATACCGATGTTCATCGCCGGGAAGAAGGGCCTCAAACAGGACGGCACGGAGCGGCTGCTGATGACCGGCTACGGCGGCTTCAACATGAGCCTATCCCCTTACTGGAGCCCGATCTTTGCGTGGTGGATGGAGCAGGGCGGCTGGTTTGCGTTGCCCAACCTGCGCGGCGGCGGCGAGTATGGCGAGAGCTGGCACGAGCAGGGAATGTTCGAGCATAAACAGAACGTCTTTGACGACTTTTTTGGGGCGGCCGAGTATCTGATCGCCAACAAATACACGTCGCCGCAACGCTTCGCCATTTCCGGCCGCTCCAATGGCGGTCTGCTTATGGGCGCGGCAATCACGCAGCGGCCGGAACTTTTCTCGGCCGTCTGGTGCGGCTATCCGCTGCTGGATATGCTGCGCTTCCAGAGGTTCCTGGTAGGCTCCTACTGGACCACGGAGTACGGCTCGGCGGAGAACGAAAAGCAATTTCCCTACCTTCTCAAATACTCGCCCTACCAAAACGTGAAGCCTGACACGAAGTATCCGGCGGTCATGTTCTTTACCGGCGACAGCGATACGCGCGTGGACCCCCTCCATGCGCGCAAGATGACAGCGCTGTTGCAGTCGGCCTCCTCCAGCGGGCGGCCGATTCTGCTGCACTATGGCCTGGCGGAAGGGCACAACAGGGGAATGGGCGTCGACCGGCAGATCCAGGACGATGCCGACGAACTTGCCTTCCTGTGGACTGAAACCGCCCAGCCACCCATCGGCAAGTAGCGAGTCGGCCCCTGCCGGACAGGTACTCAGGAACACCGCTCCTCCGTAACCTGATGCCGTTGGTAATCCCTTCCGATAAGGGAGATGCGAGACCCGATCCGCATGTTCGTACATGCGATCTCACTGGCTGTCCCTGTCTTGATCGGGCTTGGAGAGGCCAGATAGACCGCTTTCGGCGCCTCATGCCGTCGGAAGTACCGCTGGGAGACTGGGCCGGAGTGAAGATGCAACAAGCAGAGCTGGTGACTGGCAGGCTGGATCGGGAACAGGAAGCTGCAAGGCTGGCTGCGCTCATTGCGACTGGGATTCTCGATACCCCGCCGGAGTCCGGCTACGACGCGATTACCCGGCTGGCCGCGGAGTACTTCCAGGCCGACTCGGCCGCGCTCGGTTTTGCCGACGAGAGCCGCATCTGGATCAAGTCATCCTGGGGCCTGCACGTTCGCGAGTTGCCGCGCAAGAATTCCATCCTCGATCTGGTGCTAGCGGAAGACGGCCCGGTGGTGGTTTCGGGGTTCTCCGAAAGCCCTCAACTCGATGGGCCTCTGCTGATCCTCAAGCTGCTTCAAGCAACCTTCTTCGCCGCCGCTCCCGTGCGTTCATTCAGCGGCGAGATACTGGGGGCGCTGACCATCTTCTCCCACGAGCCTCGTCACGGCTTGGCGCCGGACGAGCTGCGCATGCTGGAGAGCCTTGCCGACATGGCCGCCAGCCAGTTGGAACTGCGCAGGCTGCGTAAGTCGTTCACCGGGAGCAGGCCGCGGAAGTCGCGCGCGGCAAAGGTTCGCGCCGGTTGGCCGTGCAGAACAGACCTGAGCCACGCTCTGAACGAGCGCCAGTTTGTGCTCTACTATCAACCTGAGATCGAGCTCTCCACCCGCAAGATTGTTGGCCTTGAGGCGCTGATCCGCTGGGCTCACCCCGAACGCGGCCTTATCCCGCCCATGGACTTCATTCCCCTGGCGGAGGAGAGCGGTTTGATCCTGCCTATCGGCGACTGGGGACTCGCCGAAGCCTGTAAGCAAATTCAAAAGTGGTGCCGCGAGGATCCCCTCCACGGCTCGCTGCGAATCTGCGTAAACCTCTCTGCCCGACAGTTCTCCCGTCAGGGGCTGGCCGATCACGTCGAGGCCCTGCTACTCGAATCCGGCGTCTCGGCCCGTCAACTCGGCCTGGAAATGACCGAGTCCAGCCTGATTCCAAATACCGGCATGGCCATGGAGGTGCTGGGCGCCCTGCGCAGACTGGGCGTCTCCCTGCTCATGGACGACTTCGGCACCGGCTACAGCTCGCTCAACTACCTCCACTCCTTTCCCTTTGACGTGCTCAAGATCGACCGCACGTTTGTCAGCCGCATGACCCAGGGAGACCAACCGCTGCAGATCGTGCGCACCATCATCGAACTGGCCCGGGTGCTGGGAATGGACGTCGTCGCCGAGGGCATCGAAACCTGCGAACAGTATCGCCTGCTGCGGCAACTGGGCTGCCGCTTCGGTCAGGGCTTCCTCTTTGCGCGCCCCTTGAGTGCCGAGAAAATCTCCGAGTTGTTGCGGCTCCCCGGACGCGTGCTCCCCGATCCGGAGGCCTGCGCGGTCGCTCAGAGCTGACCGCTTGACGCATCGCTTCTCGTTCAGCACCATAACGAGTGCATCGGCACTCGGCGGCCCATTCTTGCCCTTGCCGCATACCGCGGCGGTTCGGCGCGACGAAGGGTCAGGATGGGATTCGCAGTCGGAAGCCAATGGGCGGGATCGATGGCCGTCAGTCCTATTCGGGAACTGGCGAAATGTCTTTCCCGATTCAGAAAGCGTTCGACCTTTTGCACCAGAAATCCCTCAAGGTCACCGTCCGGCTTCGCGATATGCTTCAAGCCATGCAGCAAGCGGCCGCAGCCCCTCCCGCTCCTCCCCGCCACAGCTTCGCGGAGCTGCTGGCTGTCCTCGACGCGCCTCCCTCCGCCGCGGCGGACCGCGAACCCGCTCCTTCTTCCCGGAGTTTCGCAGAGCTGCTGGCTTCTCTTGATGCGCCCTCCTCCGCCGTGGCGGAGCGTGAGCCTGCCTGGAGCGACGAGGGTCTTGCCGACGACTATGCAACCCTCAGCTACGAGCGTGCCTTGCGCGCCCACGCGCGCTACCGCTCCGCCGATCCGCCCATTTTAGCAAGCGACTTCTCCCTCACCCAGTCAGCCGACGCAGGGCACATCCGCATCCCCGAGACCCTTCCTGCCGCTGCACCCACGGCCGAGGTAACGGCAACTCCGCAGACGGCTTCTTCCTGGAATGAAGACGTTCAACCACGGACCACCTTCGGTCTACCGACGCCTCTCAATCGGAATCTTAGATCCGCCAGCATCACCGTCCGGCTCAGCGAGGCGGAATGCGCTCAACTGCGCAAGCTCGCCGCCGAAGCCGGCCTCACCGTTTCGGCCTACCTGCGCTCCTGCACCTTTGAGGCAGAGTCCCTGCGGGCGGAAGTCAAGGACGCGCTGGCTCAGTTGCGTTCCGGCTCATCCAGGGCGAACCGCGCCAAAGGCGATCGGGCCGTGGCGAAACAAGTCGCGGTGGATCGGGTCGATTCCGGGTCCATCCGTCATTCCTGGCGCCAATGGTGGAAGCTATTCTGGCCGTGGGCGCACTCCAGCCGCTGCATGGTCCGGGCCTGAACCGAGGCCTGCTCAAGAACCGCCCCGCCTCAGAATCGCCTCTGCCTGCTCCAGATCCGCCTGCGTATCCACGCCGAGCGTATCTCCCGGGGCATCCGCCACATAAAGCGCAATCCCGTTTTCCAGCAGCCGCAGTTGCTCCAGCCGCTCGGTCCGCTCCAGCGGCGAAGGCTCAAGCGCCGCAAACCGCTCCAGCGCCGCCTTCCGATACGCATAGATTCCCAGGTGCTTGCGGTAGCCGGCAAACCGCGCATTCTCCCGGTCAAACGGTATCGCCGCCCGCGAAAAGTAGAGCGCCCGCCCATCCAGAGCCGTAACCACCTTCACGGCATTCGGGTCCGCGACCTCATGCGCCGGGCAAAGAACCGCCAGAGTGGCCACCTCCACCTCCGGTCGCTCAAAGAGCCGCAGCAGCGGCGGGAAGAACTCCGGCCGAAGCGTCGGCTCGTCGCCCTGGATGTTCACGTAAATATCGGCGTCGATCTGCCGCGCCACTTCCCTCACCCGGTCGGAGCCGCTCGGGCAGTCGGCGGAAGTCATCGCCACGGGAATCCCGCGCTCCGTGCAAACCGAGGCCACCTCCTCCGAGTCGGTAGCCACCACCACCGGGTCCATCAGCCCACTGGCCACAGCGGCGCGCCAAACCCACTCCACCATCGGCCGGCCCGCGATCATGCGCAGCACCTTGCGGCTGAGGCGCGTGGAGGCGAGCCGCGCCGGAATCACAGCGGCAATTCGCAACGTACTCATGCAGGCGAGTTTACAGCAACAGAGGCGTCGGACTCATCTCGGCCGCGATCCCAGCGTGAGAAGTGTGCCCAATGAGGCAGAAGTCCATACCCGTTCAAAGCACTCCGACGCGCCGGCCCTGAAGAAGGCCTCCTGCCAGTGTCCAAGCTGGATACTTCGCTACGCCGGAGAAGGCGAGCCCTCCGGGAGGCTCGGTCCGCCACGGCTCTCCGGCTTGAGTACCTGCTGCACGTCGTCGCCGCCCTTGTCGGTGGGTGAAGCCAGCACGGAGCGGATGGGAGGCAGCGCCTTGCCCTCGATGAGCATCTTCACCTCTTCGGCATCGATGGTCTCGCGCTCCAGCAGTGCTCCCGCGATGCGGTGCATCGCATCCGCATGGGTCTCGACAATCGTATGAGCTGACTGGTAGGCCTCGTCAATCAGCCGCCGCACCTCCAGGTCGATCTGCCGCGCAGTCTCCTCGCTGAAGTCCCGGTGCTGCGCGATCTCGCGGCCCAGGAATATCTGCTCTTCCTTCTTGCCGAAGGTGAGCGGACCCAGGCGGCTCATCCCGTACTCGCAGACCATGCGCCGAGCCAAATCGGTGGCGCTCTCAATGTCGCTGCCCGCGCCGGTGGACATTTGGTTGAGGAATATCTCCTCCGACACGCGCCCGCCGTAAGCAATAGCCAGATTTGCTTCCAGGTATTCCCGAGTGTAATTGTGCCGGTCGCCGGGCAGGAAGATGGTCACGCCCAGCGCCATGCCGCGGGGAATGATGGTTACCTTGTGAATGGGATCGGAGTGCTCACGCTTGAACGACACCAGGGCGTGCCCCGCCTCGTGATATGCGGTCACCCGCTTCTCTTCCTCGGTCAGGAGCATCGACTTGCGCTCGGCGCCCATCAGCACCTTGTCCTTGGCCAGCTCGAAGTCGTACATGGTGACTTGCTTGCGGTTCATGCGGGCGGCGTTCAAGGCGGCTTCGTTGACCATATTGGCCAGGTCGGCGCCGCTGAAGCCGGGGGTGCCACGCCCCAGCACGTTCAAATTGGTGTCGTCGGAGACCGGAACCTTCTTCACGTGGACGCGCAGGATTTCCTCGCGGCCGCGAACGTCGGGCAGGCCCACCACCACGCGGCGGTCGAAGCGCCCAGGGCGCAGCAGCGCGGGGTCAAGCACGTCGGGGCGATTGGTGGCCGCCACCAGAATCACGCCGTCGTTGGATTCAAACCCGTCCATCTCGACGAGCAGTTGGTTCAGCGTCTGCTCGCGCTCGTCGTGGCCGCCGCCGAGGCCGGCGCCGCGATGCCGGCCCACAGCGTCGATCTCGTCAATGAAGATGATGCAGGGAGCGTTCTTCTTGCCCTGTTCGAACAGGTCGCGGACGCGGCTGGCGCCCACGCCCACAAACATCTCCACAAAATCCGAGCCGGAGATGGAAAAGAACGGTACGTTGGCCTCGCCGGCTACGGCCCGCGCCAGCAGTGTCTTGCCCGTTCCCGGAGGACCGACCAGCAGAACGCCCTTGGGAATGCGCCCGCCCAGCTTCTGGAACTTCTGCGGCTCGCGCAGGTATTCGATGATCTCCTTCAGTTCTTCCTTGGCCTCGTCGACGCCGGCCACGTCCTTGAAGGTGACTTTCTTCTGCTGCATGGAGAGCAGCCGCGCGCGACTCTTGCCGAACGAAAGCGCTTTGTTGCCGCCCGACTGCATCTGCCGCATGAAAAAGAAAAAGAAGAAGCCAATCAGCAGGATCGGTCCCACATTGAAAAGCAACTGCAACGGGAAGTTGCTCTGCTCGGGCTTCTTGTTGAAGTGGGTCTGCGTGGGATCGGCGTCGGTAAACGCTTTTTCGAGCGATTCGTAGTGATCTCCGACAAAGGTGTGGAACTGCTGGTTTGGCGTGGCCTTCATGTGGCCGTGCAGTTCGCCGCCCTGAACCTCGGCATCGAGAACCAGGCCCTGCTTCACCTTGCTGTAGAGATCGGAGTATGAAACCTCCACATCCTTGCCCATGCCGGCACCCTTTTGCCACATGGTTAGCAGAAGCACCAGGCAGGAGAGGATCACAGCCCAGAACACGATTCCTTTGACGGTCGAATTCACCAGGATTCCTCTTTCCCAGCGGGGGAGAAGCCGCTTACTGGACCTCCAGCACTGCCTGCATCATGCCATATAGACGCTCGCACGATTCATTAAGTCACAGAAAAAGCGCCATGCCGCCACGGCAGTCACCCACTCCTCGCCGCCTGGATGAGCAGTAACTCAGATTGTACTCCGATCGCTTGATTTCGTGGAATAGCCCATTGGCGGGATTTCTCGCCGGTATCCGCGCCTTCAATCTTTCTCCAAAGGCTCGCTTGCGGAAGGCTCCGGGCCGTTTGCCTGCCCGGTTGCCGCGCCCTGAGCATCCTCTTTCAGAGGGTACGCCTCAACCTCGATTCCCCCCTCCGGCTCCAACTCCACGCCCCGCATCCACACGATGCGCCCGCCCACATCGAGTACCGGCCAGAGCGTCCGCCTGCTGCCTGTCACGCGCAGCCGCTCCAGCACTTCCTTCACCTTGCGCGGGCTGCCGGAGTGGCGCAGCCTCACCCGGTCGCCCGGCCTCCAGTTGCGCAGCGTGGCAACCTGACCGGTATCCTGCGGATGGCTCTCAGAACCTGCGGACAAACCCGCTTCGGTGAAGGGTACGGGCTTTAGCTCGTACGTTGGATCAATGAAATGACAGGGGGCTTTAGCCCCTGAAGGATGCCTTTCGGTTGGCTTACTGAAAGTTCCTCCCTTTTCTCCACTCGCTTTAGCCGCCACCTGCGGACTGGGAATCTCGATCCGCAGCCGCAGCCCGAAGGCCGGAGCCACAATTTCGCCCGGAACTGTCGCGCTGTACTCCGGCGCGAGCTCTTCCGTTTCGCCCGTCGCCCCTACCTCCAACCGCAGCTCACGCGGAGTTCGCTCGGCCCTCAAGCCCTGCGCCAACTCGCACCTTTGTCCCGCCCGGCCGGTGAGCGCCAGCGCCCTGAGCGCCTCGGTCGACAAGAAATCCGTCGCTGCGCCCAACTGCTCAACCGCGTAGCGCAGCAACCGCCGCTGCACCGCCGGAGCCAGCGCGGCCAGCCGGGTTACGTCCAGCCCCAGGCCATCCCCAGCGGCGCGGCCTCCGCCCCGAACCGGGCGGCCCGGCAAGAGCAGCTGCGGTGCCAGCCGAGCCATCTCCCCCTGCCACCAAGTCTCCTCGTCGCGGGCCAGCGTGGCCATCTGCGCCAAATGCTCGCGCAGCCGCGGATTCCACCCCTCCAGCAGCGGCAACAGCTCGTGGCGCAGGCGGTTGCGGGTAAAGCTCAAGTGACGATTCGACGAGTCTTCCCGCCAGCCCTGCCCCAACTCACGCAGATACGCCTCTACCTCTGCCCGTGTCGCCGTCAGCAGCGGGCGCAGAATCGGCCCCTCCTCGAACTCGACCACTGGGTAAATGCCGCTCAGCCCCTCGGTCCATGCGCCGCGCAGGAACTTCCCCAGCACGGTCTCCGCCTGGTCGTCGCGGGTATGGGCCGTGGCGATCGCATCGAGCGGGACTTCGGAGAGAAGTTTGCGAAACCACCCGTAGCGCAGCCGCCGCGCCGCCTCTTCGATCGTCTCCCCATTCCTCTGAGCCTCGACCGCCGTCTCTACCCGCGCCTCGTGAAAAGGCAGGTCCAGCTCTGCCGCCAGCGCGCGAACAAACTCCAGGTCGGCGTCGGCCTCCGCGCCGCGCAGACCGTGGTGCAGATGCGCGGCATGAAGCACCAGTCCCAGCTCACCGCTCCGCTCCGCAAGAGCGCGCAGCAGGGCCACCGAGTCCGCGCCGCCGGATAGACCCACGGCCAGCCGCAAGCCGGGCTTCAGCAGCGTCGTATCGATGGGCAGCGTTGGGCGCACCCCAAAATGATACGGTGCCAGCGCGCCTCAATGCCCGGTTGTTTCTGCCCTCCCTGCGTAATGATCGTGAGCCCCGGGCGCCCCGGTTTCCATGAAAGGCGGTTCTGCCCGCATTGATGGAGAATGCCGGAACACCTACAATGATCGCGTCAGTCGCAACACAAACGGAGGAACCAATGAAGAAAGCCGTTCTTGCCCTCTTGCTGATCGCGCCCCCCATCTCCTGGGCAGCGAAGCCGGCTCCCAACCCCGCCGACTACACCATTACCGTGCATGTGCAGGCCTCGCGCCTGGCTCAGTCGCATTACGTGAATCTGGCCACCGTGCAGCAGTTGACCGTAGTGATCGACGGGAAGAAGTACGAATTGCAAGAGCGGTACCCCGGCAACGATGTGCTCCGCGTTGGCGACTACAAAGCGAGGATCGCCGAAGACAAAACCCAGCGGGCATACGAGTATCAACGCACCTACGAGTTCCTGTTTCCGGACGGACAGATACGCCAGTACTACGTAGTGGGGGAAGAGCAATAGCCCCGTCCCGCGCTCTTTCATGCAATTCCTGTTCCATCCATGGCTCCGCCGTTGTATACTCCAGCCGGTATGCAAGTTTTCGTGATTCTTCCTGCCGCGGGGCTGGGCACGCGAATGGCCGGCCCGCAGCCAAAGCAGTTTCTGGCCCTCAGCGGCCTGCCCATCCTGATCCATTCGCTGCGCGCCTTTGCCGCGGTTGAACGGGTGACGGCGATTTACGTGGCGGTGCGCAAGACCGAGATCGAGCGCGTCACGGCCCAGATCGCCGAGTACGGCTTTGCCGGCCGCGTGCAGGTAGTCGAGGGCGGCGACAGCCGTCAGGAATCGGTTTCCCACGCCCTGGCCGCGCTTCCCGCGCAACCGGACGACATCGTGCTGGTCCACGACGCCGTGCGCCCACTCATCGACGCCGCCACTATCGACCGCACCATCGATGCAGTCGCCAAGTTCGGCGCGGCCATCGTCGGCCTGCCCGCGGTGGACACCATCAAGCAGGTGGAGCGCACCGCCCATGGCGCCGTCATAATCTCCACCATCCCCCGCGAGGTCGTCGTGCTGGCGCAGACCCCGCAGGGCTTTCGCTACGGATTGCTCCAACAGGCCTTTGCGGAGGCCGCCGCCGACGGTTTTATCGGCACCGATGAAGCCTCGGTCGTCGAGCGCGCCGGTCATCCTGTAGCCGTGGTTCACGGTTCTCAGGTTAATCTGAAGATTACCCAGCAAAGCGACCTGGAGCTGGCCGAGTTTTACCTCCGCCAGCGCGCCCGGTGAAAGCGGCTGGATGAAACAAAATGCTGTCATCCTGAGCGAAGGTCGCCGTGGCGACCGAAGTCGAAGGACCTGAAGTTGTTTTTCCTGGATGGTCCAAACCGGAAGGTAGCTCGGCACCGATAGGGTCTAAGAGGGCAGGCACGGTAACCATGGAAACACGCATCGGATTTGGCTTTGACTCGCACGTCTTTACTGCAGGCGTGCCCTTGCGCATCGGCGGACTCACCATCGACCACCCTGAAGGCCTAGCCGGCCACTCCGACGGCGACGTGCTGCTGCACGCCATCACCGACGCCCTGCTGGGCGCGGTAGCCGCCGGCGACATCGGCAGCTTTTTCCCGCCCGGCGACCCGCGCTGGAAAGACGCCGACTCGGCCATCTTCCTCAACCTGGCCCTCGAAGAGCTGGAAAACGCCGGTTTCCGCATCGTCAACATCGATACGACTCTCATCCTGACTGCTCCCAAGATCGCTCCCATCGCGCCGGAGATGCGCGCCCGCGTCGCCGACCTTCTGGAGATCGACATCGACCAGGTGAGCATCAAGGCCAAGACTCCCGAGGGCCTCAACCTCGACCAGGTCGCACAGTGCCACGCCGTCGCCCTGGTCGAGCGCGTGGTCGAGCCTGACGACCTGAAGAGCATGAGCGAAGTCATCGAAAGCCAGCGCCAGCTTGAAGACGTAGTCGAAGACCTGCTCAGCAGCGTCCACGGCGTGCCCAAGAAGCGCGCCGCCGAACCCGTCTACGACACCGAGGACATTACGTAGGGCAGGGAACAGGGGTTAGGGGCCAGGGGCGATTGTGATGGATGGGCAATCAGATTCGCGTAAGAGGTTAGGCCATTTGTGGCCTTTGTGGGTTGCAATCGGATGTCCGCTATTGCTGATTCTTTTCGAAGCTTCTCCACTGGCTCCAAATTTCCTTTTTGTGATGATGGGAATACCTGCCCTGCTGCTTATCTGGGCGGCCCTGGGTTTATGGGCCGGTGTAATTTCCATTAGGCAAATGGGGCAACGTGAATGGAGGCAGGCCTTGATCGGCGCAGTTCTGCCCCTAATTCTCCTTACCGTGAGCTTCAACTTTTTCACATTCATCCATTTCTGCAATGATGCCGGAGACATCCTTCATTTCGGGTTCTGTCGCCAGTCCTATCTCAGAGAAATCCAGGCCACGCCATCCAACGGAGAACCTCGGCTTGTGGTCATTAACCTGGGTGGGATGATTTGGAGCTCGCGGGGATATGTGTACGACGAGGGTGATGAGGTTTCGCGAGACGCGTCAGCGCAATCACCTGCTTGGAGAGCCAGAGCACAAGAAACAGAACTTAGCTGCGGTTATTTTGCTCGACCGATTCCCGGTAACTTTCCGGTCACTCGGCACTGGTACCTTGCCTCATTTAACTGTTGATAATTGGGCGCCCCACCCTCGCCGCGTCTTTGTTTTTGTGGCTAGGGTGGGAAACCCAGAATCTCCGCCGTGCCCTTTCATCAGCCTGTCGCAGCCGGAGGTATCTACCGCATGAATCTGCGCTTCCCCGCACTCCTGGCCGTCGTCCTTCTAGCCGCTTTGCCCATCAGCCTCTTCGCCCAGTCCCTTGACTGGCGCACTCCCGCCGAGGTCAGCGAATACCAGACGACTCCGGACTACGCTGAGACCGTCGCCTATCTGGACCGCATCGCCGCCGCCAATCCCGCCCAGGTGCGCATCGAGAACTTCGGCAAAACCGGCGAGGGCCGCGACCTGAAGATCGTCATCGCCTCCAAGGACGGCGTCTTCGATCCCGCCGCCATCCACGCCTCCGGCCGCGCCATCCTGCTTGTTCAGAACTCCATTCACGCCGGTGAGATGGACGGCAAGGACGCCTGCTTGGCCTTGCTCCGCGACATCGCCATCACCAAGACCCAGGCGGCACTTCTAGATTATGTGGTTTTTGTCTTCATCCCCGTCTACAACATCGACGGCCACGAGCAGCGCTCGCCTTACAACCGCATCAACCAGAACGGCCCAGAGCAGGCCGGCTGGCGCGGCAATGCGACCAATCTAAACCTCAACCGCGATTACATGAAGGCCGACGCGCCCGAGACTCGCGCCTTCCTCAAGATGTTCGACCGCTGGCTGCCTGACTTCTTCGTTGACGACCACGTGACCGACGGCATGGACTATCAGTACGACGTGACCTTCACCCTCGACGATACGCCCGACGTTGCTCCCGCCACTGCGCAGTGGATTCGCTCGACGGTAACCCCCGAATTGGAGCGCCAGCTCGATGCCAGCGGCCATCTCGCCTTCCCTAACTACGTCACCCTCAACGACGACACCGATCCCGCGCAGGGCCTGGCCTTCAACAACGATCCGCCCCGCTTCTCCACCGGCCTGATGATCCTCGAAGACCGTCCCGGCCTGCTGGTCGAGCTGCACATGCTCAAGGACTACAAGACCCGCGTCACGGGAAACTACGAGATTCTGCGCGCCCTGCTTGAGGTGATGAACCGCGACGCGGCCAAGCTGATCGCCCTGAACCGCCAGGCCGACGCCGACGCATCCAAGCTGGGCGCGCACCCGCTGGGCAACGACAAGTTCCCGCTGGCCATCGACTGGAACGGCGAAACCACGCCGGTCGTCTTTCACGGCTACAAGTACACGCGCGCCCTGAGCGAAATCTCCGGCGGAATGTGGATCAGCTACCGGCACGAACCCTGGAACGCGACCCTGCCCCTGGCCACCGGCGCCAAGGTTACCGCCTCAACCACGCCCCCTGCCGCCTACATCGTTCCCCCGCAGTGGACCCAGGTGATCGACGTGCTCAGCGCGCACGACATAACCCTCCGCCGCACCACCGCCGCCTGGACCGGCAAGGTCGAGCGCTACCGCTGCTCGGGAATGCAGTGGCAAGGCAAGCCCTTCGAAGGCCGCCATCCCATCTTTCCGGGCGAGGACGCGGGCGCCAAGCCCGGCCGCTACGGCCAATGCACGCTCACCGCGGAAACCCTCACCTTTCCCGCCGGATCGGTCGTGGTTCCGCTCAACCAGCGGCTCTCCAAGGTCGCCATTCAATGGCTTGAGCCGGACGCGCCTGACTCGGCACTGCGCTGGGGCTTCTTCGATCCCATCTTCGAGCAAAAGGAGTACGGCGAGGCCTACGTGCTCGAAAAGCTGGCCCGCGAAAACCTGGCCAAGGACCCCGCGCTCAAGGCGGAGTTCGAGCACCGCATCCAATCCGATCCGAGCTTTGCCTCAAGCCCCGGCGCCCGCCTGGAGTTCTTCTACGAGCGCTCCCCGTGGTTTCTGGCGAATCACATCGGCGAGTACCCGGTCGGCCGCCTGCTCTCGCTCGACGGGCTGCCGCTGGAGTAGCAAATCAGACCAGCAGAACCGGAACCCCATACTGCGCCAGTTCTTCGTAGGCGGTTACCAGAATCAGACCTTCCACTAGCGCTTGTGCCACGAGCATCCTGTCGAAGGGGTCGCGATGGTGCAAGGGCAGCAGAGAGGCCCGATCTCCGTGGCGAATCGCCATCGGCCCGGAGCCGAAGAGACTCACGCCGCAAGTGACCTCCCGCTGGTCAAGTTTCTCAATGGCCTCGGTCTTGACGATCTCGAAACAACCCGAGAGCCCGACATCGGCAGCCGCCTAACGACGCGAAACGCTATGTATCAGGGCAGGACTTCAGTCGTGCCGAAAACGGTCAGAAAAAGCCGTGGGCTTTAGCCCCTGAGGGATGACCGGCTGTCTCCAAGAAGCCGTCTTTGAAACACTCTTTAGCCAGCGAAGTCCGGCGCATACGACTTCCGCGAAATCATCGACCGGTTGTGAGTCCTGCCTTGGCCTGCGGCTGAGGCGTGCAGAAACCCGCACCTTCGTGGCGAAAAGCGGGGTTTTTGCGGCGAAAATCGACGACAAAAGGGGCTGATTTTCCTGTTTTTCGACGCGGCGGAGAGAGCGATTTCGCGTGGTTTGTCGCGGCAATCCATTGATTCCGCTTGGGTTACTATTCAGATGGTTCAGGGCATCTGGTTCCCCAGCTATACCCCAGGGGGGTGGGGGGGTGCCATCTTTTGGGCCGGGCTGGGGCTTTCGGGTTGGCGGGAACGCCGGCGCGGGGATGGTTGTGCAGTTCGTAGGTCAGGAATCCGGCGGCGCTGGGCTTGGACCACGTCTTCTCTCCATTTCCAGTGTGCGCCGGGTGGAAATAATCTTCAGCAATGGGCGGGCGCTTTTGGCATCCCACCCTACCGCGAAATGCCGCGGAAGGATGGGGCACCCAGCCCATTTAACTCCTGGTTCACGCATTCAGTCCGAGCAGGGCTGCGACTTCATTCAGCCGCCGGTCGCGCGTCCAAATCTTCAGGCTGCCAAGCGCGGCGGCGGCCAGTAGATGCATGTCGAGATAGCCTACGCCCTTGCCGGCGATGCCGTGCTTCTCGATGAAGAAGAGAACCTCGGTGTCGCTGGCCACGGCGACCGGCGGCAATGACTTGAGCAGGTAAAGCCTGTTGGCTCGATCGGCAAGGTTCCCGCAAGCGAACTCGCCCACCACCCAGGGATGCATCCTGACGAGTTCCGCATTGAGAAGCGCGACGAGGCGGCTGTTGGACGACCGGAAATGGTCGATCCAGATTGAGGTATCGACGAGAATCAAGGTTCGCACTCCCGGCTCAATTGCCAAGCTCGCGGCGGCGGGGAATATCCTGCAGGTCCGGCTGCGAGCCGCCGAGACGGGCCAGACGCAGCGCGCTTTCCCGATAGATCAGCGCCAGGAGAGCCGCCTTGAAGAGCGGCCCGTTCTCATCCAATCCGCTCAAGGTTCGCGCTTCTTTCAGCAAAGCGTCATCAATGGTTACCGTTGTGCGCATGTGTGCCCCCCCCCAGGACTGCATCAATTATAGCACCAAGAGATGCGCTCCGTGATGAGGATGGCGTCTGCAGGCGCTCCTCCGGCAGGGGCGATGACTCAAGGCCGGCGCTATCGGCGCTCGCGAAAGAAACTCCGCAGCAACTCCGCCGATTCTTCGGCGAGAATGCCTTGCTCGACCTGCATCTGGTGGTTGAGCTGGGGATGGTTGAGCACGGAGAGCACCGAGCCGGCCGCGCCCGCCTTGGGATCGGCGGCGGCAAAGACCAGGCGCGCAAGCCGGGCGTGAATCATGGCTCCGGCGCACATGGCGCAGGGCTCCAGCGTCACACAAAGCGCGCAGCCGGGCAGCCGGTAGTTGGCCAGCGCCGCGGCCGCAGCGCGCAGGGCCACGATCTCAGCGTGGGCCGTGGGGTCCAGGTCGCGCAGCACGCGATTCTGCCCGCGCGCGACTATCTCCCCGTCACAAACCACAACCGCGCCGATCGGCACCTCGCCCGCCGCGGCGGCCAGGCGTGCTTCGGCGAGAGCGGCTTGCATGGCTTCGAGGTCGGCAATCATGGTTTCCATTATCCTGCTATCCCAAACCTAGCCGCAAAGAGTGTGATATGCAGATCCTTCGACTCCCTTCTCTTCGCTGCGGTCGCTCAGGATGACAGCGGCGAGGGTGGGGCACTCAGCATCGTGCCTTCTCAGAAAATGCTAGGGTGAGGCCGGCTGCTGCTGGGTCATGCAGTGCAGCGCGCCCAGGCCCCAGACCAGGTCAACGCTGTCGATACCGATGACTTCGCGCCCCGGAAATACCTCGGCGAGGATGTTCAGCGCCACGCGGTCGTTGGCATCGTGGAAGGTGGGAACCAGAACCAGATCGTTGGCGATATAGAAGTTGGCGTAACTGGCGGGCAGGCGCTGGCCGTTGAAGACGACCGGGCGCGGCATGGGCAGGGCTACAAGGTCGAACGGTTTGCCGTCAACGGTGCGCGCGGACTTGAGGCGGGCGAGATTCTCGGCGAGCGGCGCATGGTTGGGGTCGCTCGCGCCGGGCTCGACGGCGGTGACGATGGTGGTGGGCGCAACGAAGCGGGAGATGTCGTCGACGTGGCCGTGGGTATCGTCGCCGGCAATGCCGCGATTGAGCCAGATGACCTGATGGATGCCGAGAAAATCGTGGAAGGCCTGCTGCAGTTGGGCGCGGGTGATGCCGGGATTGCGCTGCTGAACCTGGCTGAGCTGGCATTCCTCCGTGGTGAGCAGAATG
>JBEKCX010000003.1:0-26998 GCA_050014655.1 Occallatibacter sp.
TCTCGATCCCATTTCTCCAGTTGTACGCAGACCGGGTTCCAGGTGAGCTGGTTTCATATCAGAGCACTTCAATTGACGTTCAGAATGCGTCAAATGCCGTTCTGACCCTGTGTCTTATCCATGGCATTGGCGCGGTAATTTGTCTGGGCTTGGTGGCACATTCGTGGACGATGCAGCGCTGCTACGCGAAAAACAAGTGGAGGCTTGTTTTCTGGGCGCATGTTCTCATTTTTCCAGCATTGGCTGTTCCTGCGCTGGGACTCCATCAGATTCAGACTTACACTTACGAACTCGCCGCAGACTTCCAGAGATGGGGTGGTGGGCGCTGGTATCAAAGTCTGCATTTTTATGCAGAAGACGCGGGGGATAAGTTGATCTGGCTTGCGATGCTGGATGTTGTCCTGATCGTTCTCTGGGCAATCATCGCTGTTTTCAAAAACAAGCCGGGCAGGTCCGATTCCAGACCTGCCTGATGTTTTTCAAAACCCGATGCTTTGAATTATCTTCTGAGCCTTACAGCTCCTGCGCATTGTCCTCGATAGCCAGCCGCACGTTGCCGTCGGATTTGGCAAGGCGGCGGACGGCCTCGGGCTTGTCGACCTTGGCTTTGAGCATCACCAGGGCCACGGGGACGCTGCGGCCGGCGCTCTTGATGGTCTGCACCGCAGTTTCGCGGTCGATCTGGCAGGCGCACATGAGGATGCGAATGCCGCGCTCGACCAGCTTCGAGTTCTGCATGTGCACGTTGACCATCAGGTTCTCGTACACATAGCCCAGCCGGGTCATGGCGCCTGTGGTGATCATGTTCAGAATCATCTTCTGGGCGCTGCCTGCCTTCATGCGCGTGGAACCGGAGATCACCTCGGGACCGACGTCGGCAACGATGGTGATATCGGCGGCCGCGGCCAAAGGCGTGTCGTGGTTGCAGGTGACAGCGGCGGTGTGCGCTCCGCGGGCGCGAGCGTAGGCCACGGCGGCCACCACGTAAGGGGTACGGCCCGAGGCGGAGACGCCCACCACCACGTCCTTGCGCGTGGGGCGGCGGCGGGCAATGTCGCGCTGGCCCAGTTCTTCGCTGTCTTCGTTGACCTCGACAGCCGATGCCAGCGCTTTCGGTCCGCCGGCCATGATGTACTGCACCTGGCCCGGAGCCGAGGAGTAGCTGGGCGGGCACTCCGAGGAGTCGAGCGCGGCGATGCGTCCGCTGGAGCCGGCGCCGACGTAGATGAGCCGCCCGCCGTCGCGCAGGCTGCTGGCAACCTGGTCGATGACCAGAGCAATCTCCGGAATCGCCTTCTTGACCGCTCCGGGAACCTTCGCGTCCTCATGGTTGATGATGCGTGCGATCTCGTGCGCGGACTTGGTATCGAAGCCCTGAGATGCTTCGTTCTGGCTCTCGGTGGTCAGTTGCTGAAGCAGGAAGGCGGGGTCCCTCTTGGTGTCGTCGGCACGGCCGCCGGCCGTCTCCTGCATCGTCGAACTGCTTAGCATCGCGTCTGTCCCCAATTTTTCATTGTATCTGGAAAGTGGTCAACTGCCGATAGAATTCTTGACCGGGCTCGATTGGCGGGAACGCCGCAACCCATTAAAACGATTAAGCAAGATCGTCAAAGCGCTTCGCGAACGGCATCGTGAAAAGCGGGCCTGACCTCGCGGATCAGCTGGTCCGCCGCGGCGGGGCGGTCGGGCCAGGTGCGGTTGGAAAGCAGCGCAACAGCAACTCCATCTTCGAGGTCAATCCACAGCGAACAGCCGCTGAAACCCAGATGCCCGATCGTTCTCCGTGAAAAGTGCCGCCCGGACGAGGAGATTTGAGAGGGCGTATCCCAGCCGAGCGCTCGCGAACTGCCATCGGGACCCTGCCGCTGCGCAAAAAGCCGGACCGTCGCCGGATCGAAGAGGCTCGGCTTGCCCGCTTGTGATTCGGTTTTTGGTCCGGCATTGAGAATCTCGCCTGCAAAGCGCAGCAGATCCGGCACGTTGGAGAAGAGCCCGGCGTGGCCGCCTGCGCCCTTGAGCAGCCAGGCGTGCTCGTCCTGGACCTCGCCCTGAATGCGGCGGAATCGCAGGGTTGTGTCCTCTTCGGTGGGCGGAATCGATAGGCGCGCGGCGGACGGAGGGCAGAAGCACGTGGCAGCCAGCCCGAGCGGCTGAAAGACCTCGCGGCGGACCCAGGTGGCCAGGTACTCGCGCATGCAAACCTCCAGAGCCTTGGCGAGAAGAATGAACCCCGGATCGGAGTACTCGGCGCGAGCCCCCGGCTCCGCTTCAAGAGGCAGCTCCAGGCAGGCGCGGAATAGCGCGGCGGGCGTTGGGGCGGTGCGAAAGAACTCGACGTAGCCCGGCAGCCCCGAGTTGTGCGCCAACAGGTGGCGCAGCTTCACGTGGCGAGCGCGCTCATCGGGAGCGCGGCCCACCACAAAGCCCGGCAGCAGTTCGCCAAGCGGCGTATCGAGGTCGAGCAGGCCGCGTTGGCAGAGCAGCATGGCCGCGGCGGTGGTGGCCACCACTTTAGTGAGGCTGGCCACGTCATAAACCGTATCAGCGGCAACGGCGGGCGCGCCTTCGTCATAGGTGAAGCGCCCCAGTGCGTCCTGGAGGACGATCTCTCCGCCGGCCAATACCCCAAAGGCGCAGCCGGGGAATGTGCGGGCGGCGATTGCATCGTTCAGAACGCGGTAGGCAGTGGCAAACTGGCCGCGGGGGCGGGCTGCGGAAGCGGCAGGCGGGATGATTTCGGTCTTCATGCTCTCTTGCATCGTATCGCGGGTTGCTTCCCATCGCGGAGTCCGGAGGATTTTTCGTGGCTTGGCAGGCCAGTCAGGCTATCCTTGAATGCGGGCGAATCGTCTATTGCAATGAAGGTTTCAAGGGAGGGCTTCATGCGTTTGCTGCAAGGTAAGGTTGCGGCTGCGGTCGTGCTGGGTTTAGTATCCACGGCTTGCGGGTCTTCGTTTGCTCAGGCCCCCCAGGCTGCCCCCGCTTCAGACGCTGCTGCCAGCGCAACTGGGCAGGCGCCTGCTGCTCCGGCGAAGAAGACCTACACCGTCCCCGCCGGCACCAAGGTGCTGCTGCAACTGCGCAGCGGCATCGACACCCGGAGCGCCAAACCCGGCGATGGCGTCTACCTGGCCTCAACCTTCCCAGTAGTTGTCGGGAACAAGGTTCTGATACCGGCCGGCGTGTACGTGCAGGGAGTGGTGGACCGCGTCGTCCGAGCCGGGCGCGTGAAGGGCAGGTCACAGCTCGACATGCACTTCACCGAGATGATCTTTCCCAATGGCTCGGTGGTCGAGATACCGGGGCTCGTGAACAGCCTTCCAGGCGCCAGAAAGCAGACGGTTAAGAATGATGGCGAGGGAACCATTGAGCAGGACGGAGACAAGGGACGCAATGCTGACAAGGCGGCGGAGATCGCGATTCCCACCGGAGGCGCGGTTGGCACAATCGGCGGGGCGGTGGACGGGCATCCCATTGCCGGAGGCTTGGCCGGCGTTGGGGCAGGGCTTGCCGCTGTCGGCTTGGCGTCGCTTTTCACCCGCGGCGCCGACGTCAATATCGAGAGCGGAACTCAGGTGGAGATGGTCCTGCAGCGGCCGCTGCTGCTGGAGGAGGAGAACCTTGGCGCCGCTGCGCCCGGTTCGGCCCCGGCGCTGGTTCCGGTGCCCAACCAACCCCGACCGCTCGACAAGCCCAACCGCGCCCGCATTCTCTGCCCGCCCGGCGGCCTCGGCTGCGAGTGATTTCGAGTAATCTAGAGGAGAGATGCAAACAGTCCCCAACGACTCCCCCACGCCAGCACCCAACCAGACTGCCGCTTTTGAGGAAGACCCTGGCCAGCCGCAGATCGGCCCCGCCCCGCAACGCAGATATGGAGGCATCGGCCTCTGGTTGCGCGATTTGCTGGTCGCCGCAACCGCCTCAGTGTTGATCATCGTCTTCCTGTACCAGCCTGTGCGCGTTGAAGGCACCAGCATGTTACCCCGGCTCGAGGATTCCGACCGGGTGTTCGTAAACAAGCTGGTTTATCGCATCTCCTCCATCGAGCGCGGCGACGTGGTGGTCTTCCACTACCCGCGCAACCCGGAACAAAGCTACATCAAGCGCGTGATCGCCCTGCCCGGCGACCGGCTACGCATCGACCGCGGCGTGGTCTGGCTGAACGGCAAGACGCTGATGGAGCCCTACGTCCCTGAGGAGTACCAGGACAGCGAGTCGATGGGGGAGATGGTGGTTCCCGCAGACAGCTACTTCGTAATGGGCGACCACCGTTGCATCTCCTGGGATAGCCGCAAGTTCGGCCCCGTGGAGCGCTCGTTCATCTACGGCAAAGCCGTCTTCGTTTACTGGCCGACGCGCGACGCGGGCGTGGTGCAATAGGCTCCTGAGAAACGGCCCGGAATTCCACCGGCACGACTTCTGCCAACCTGTTAGAATCGGTTGAATCCACTCCTCGGAGAGGCGATGCAGGCAATTCTGGCGCTCGAAGACGGGCGCATCTTCCGCGGCCACGGCTATGGGCACCCAAGCGAATGCCGGGGTGAAGTCGTTTTCAATACTTCGCTTACCGGCTACCAGGAAATCGCAACCGATCCCTCCTACGCCGGGCAGATCGTCGTTCTCACTAACCCCCAGATCGGCAACTACGGCACCAACCGGGCGGACAACGAGTCGGCCAGGCCCTATATCGAGGGCCTGATCGTCCGCGAGTTCTCGGCCATCAGCTCCAACTGGCGCTCCGAACAGGTGACCGACGAGTACATGGAGCGGTATTCCGTGCCGGTGCTGGCGGAGATCGATACCCGCGCGCTGGTTCGCCACCTGCGCACCCACGGCGTGATGCGGGGGGTGATTTCGACATCCGAGACCGACCCCGCCGTTTTGGTCGAAAAGGCCAGAAGCATCCGCAAGATGGACGGAACCGACCTGGCGCGCGTGGTCTCGACCAAGGCTCTGTACCCGTTCGATGCCTCCGACAGCCGCAACCAGTCGGGCGAACCTCTGTTGGCGAATGCTCTTGTCCAAGACGCAAAACAGCGCAAGCTGTATGTCGTCGCGTACGACTTCGGGATCAAGCTCAACATTCTCAGGATGCTTACACGCGAGGGCTGCCGGGTGACGGTGGTTCCCGCCGAGACCACGGCCGAAGATGTACTGGAGCTGAAGCCCGACGGGGTCTTTCTGTCGAATGGTCCGGGCGACCCGGAGCCGGTGGACTATGCGGTGCGCGCCATTCGCAAGTTCCTGGGCCGCGTGCCGGTCTTCGGAATCTGCCTCGGCCACCAGCTCACCGGGCTGGCCCTGGGCGGACGCACCTACAAGCTCAAGTTCGGCCATCACGGCGGCAACCACCCGGTGCGCAACAACGTGACCGGCAAAGTCGAGATCACGGCCCACAACCACAACTTCGCCGTCGATCCGGACTCGATCGACGCCAATGAAGTGGAGTTGACCCACTTCGACCTGAACGACCAGACGCTCGAGGGCCTCCGCCACCGGACGCTACCGCTGTTCAGCGTCCAGTACCACCCCGAAGCCGCCCCCGGCCCGCACGACTCCCACTACCTGTTCCACGATTTCCGGCGAATGATGGAGGAGTGGAAAGGATGAAGAACTGGCTCCCAGTCCTGGTTTTGTTCGCTGGGCTGGGGAATTCTATTTCTTCTGCTCCTCAGAACATACAACAGAAGGACCCATTTAGCCGGTACTTGGCTGGCATCAAATCCAACCAACCGGAATCCGCCTTGGTGCGCTTTGCGGATGAGTGCGGCGTAAACATCAATACCGCGAGGCCTCACTTTGCTCAACTTCCTGGCAATGAATGGAAAGAAGTGAAGAGTTTGTCGCGTGCATTGGAGGATCAAGAGACTGATTTCTATGGGACGGTCGCAGTCTGGCTGCAAACGAATTTGGTCTTGGTCGAGCGGTGGGGAATGGATTTGGAATCAGGCAACGAAGCCCGCAAATTGTTTTGCTTGAAGGACCAACGGATATTATTGGCCGAGGAGATCGATTGGGCGCTCGTGGACAAGAAGGGAAGTAATCGGTCAGTTTGGCTTGGATATGAGCAGCGATGGAAGATGAAGCCGGACGGAAAGTATACAACCGTTCTAACTCATTATGTGAATCGCATAGAGCAGCCTGTTCCAACGCCAGGCCCAGACTCCGATGTTCCATATGCATCTTATATTTCTCCGGATGTGTACAACTGGGACGATTTGAAGCTACCAGATGAGTTTTTGAAATAGAGAGGCGGGTAGTGAGTTTTGCTTTAGCCGTGCCGCAAGAGGCCATGTCACACAGTTTGAGCGAGGAAATCGAACAGAGAGATGCCACGCAGAAATGACATACAGAAGATCCTGGTGATTGGCTCGGGGCCGATCGTGATCGGGCAGTCGGCGGAGTTCGACTACTCCGGCACGCAGGCCTGCAAGGCTCTCAAGCAGGAGGGCTACGAGGTGGTGCTGGTGAACTCCAACCCGGCAACCATCATGACCGATCCCGACCTGGCCGACCGCACCTATATCGAGCCGCTCACGCGAGAGTACGTCGAGGAGATCATCCGCATCGAGGCGGAGATGCTGAGTGCTGGCCGCTCCGGCAAGGCTCCGGGTAAGTTCGCATTGCTTCCGACCGTAGGAGGGCAAACGGCGCTCAACCTGGCCGTCGATCTGGCCGACGCGGGCATTCTGGACCGTTACAACGTCGAGCTGATCGGCGCGAAACTCGAGGCCATCAAGAAGGCCGAGGACCGCCTGCTCTTCAAGGATGCCATGCTGCGCATTGGCCTGGAGGTTTGCAAGTCGGCGCTGGTCAACAACCTGCGAGACGGCCTGGATTTTGCCGGCAAGCTGGGCTTTCCGGTGCTCATCCGGCCCAGCTTTACCTTGGGAGGCACGGGCGGCGGCATCGCCTACAACCGCGAAGAGCTGATGGAGACTCTGGCTCGCGGATTGGATCTTTCACCGGTTCACGAGTGCCTGATCGAAGAGAGCGTGCTCGGCTGGAAGGAGTTCGAGCTGGAAGTGATGCGCGACCTGGCGGACAACGTTATCATCATCTGCTCGATCGAGAACTTCGACCCTATGGGCGTACACACCGGCGACTCCATCACCGTGGCTCCGGCGCAGACGCTCACCGATCGCGAGTACCAGAAGATGCGCGACGCCGCGATTGCCGTGATGCGCGAGATCGGCGTCGAGACAGGCGGTTCGAACGTGCAGTTCGCCATCAATCCCATCGACGGCCGCATGATCATGATCGAGATGAACCCGCGCGTCTCGCGCTCCTCGGCGCTGGCGTCCAAGGCCACCGGGTTTCCCATCGCCAAGATCGCCGCCAAGCTGGCCGTGGGCTACACGCTCGATGAGATTCCTAACGACATTACCCGCAAGACGCCGGCCTGCTTCGAGCCGACCATCGATTACGTGGTGGTCAAGATTCCCAAGTGGCAGTTTGAGAAGTTTCCGGGCGCCGACGACACGCTGGGCCCGCAGATGAAGTCTGTCGGCGAGGTGATGGCCATCGGGCGCACCTTCAAGGAAGCGCTGATGAAGGCCTGGCGGGCTCTGGAAACCGGCAAGAAGACCGGCGCCGAAGTGCTAGAGCCGCGCCGCCTGACGCAAATGCTGGTAACGCCGCGGCCGGAGAGGCTGGGCTATGTTCGCTACGCCTTTGAGCGCGGGTTGAGCGTGCGCGAGGTGGCGCGCCTCACTGGCATCGACCCTTGGTTTCTGCACCAGTTGCGGGAGATCACCCTGGCGCAAGGCACGATTGCCGGGACCGCGCCGGAGGCCATTTCGACCGATGAGTTGCGCCATCTCAAGCGTCTCGGCCTGAGCGACGAGCGCATCGCCAAGGAGTGGAACCTAGAAGGCCACGCCGGCATACAGCAGGTGAGGGAACTGCGCGAAGGGAAGGGAATCAAGCCGGTCTTCAAGCTGGTGGATACCTGCGCCGCCGAGTTCGAGTCGATGACGCCTTACCTTTACTCGACCTACGACGAAGAGAACGAGGCGCCGCCGACTCCGACGCACAAGATCATCATTCTGGGCTCGGGGCCGAACCGAATCGGGCAGGGCATTGAGTTCGATTATTGCTGTTGCCACGCGGCCTTTGCGCTCAAGGAAGATGGCTACGAGACCATCATGGTCAACTGCAACCCGGAGACCGTCTCGACCGACTACGACACCAGCGACCGGCTCTACTTTGAGCCGCTGACGCTGGAGGACGTGCTGGCGGTCTACAACCACGAATCGCAGTCGGGCGCTCCGGTGGGCATGATCGTCCAGTTCGGCGGGCAGACTCCGCTCAATCTTGCCCAGCGGCTGCGCGCCGCCGGCGTGCCCATCATCGGCACTTCTCCCGAGTCCATCGATCTGGCGGAGGATCGCAAGCGCTTCGGCAAATTGCTGGATGAATTGAAGATTCCGCAACCCGCGGGCGGCACGGCCACCAGCGTGGAAGAGGCGCTGGCCGTTGCTGAGAGCATCGGCTATCCAGTGCTTGTGAGGCCCAGCTACGTACTCGGCGGCCGGGCCATGGTCATTGCATATGACGCCGATGCGGTTGCGCATTATATGCGGCAGGCGGTCGAGTACTCCCAGGAGCGTCCGGTGTTGGTCGATCATTTTCTGGAGAACGCCGTTGAGGTGGACGTGGATGCGCTCTGCGACTCCGAGGACGTGCTGATCGCCGGTATCATGCAGCACATTGAGGAGGCCGGCATTCACTCCGGCGATTCGTCTTGCGTGCTGCCCGCCGTGAGCATCTGCAAGGAGACGCTGGAGACGCTGCGCGCCTACACACGCAAGCTGGCCCTGGCGCTCGAAGTGGTCGGCCTGGTCAACCTACAGTTCGCCATCCAGCGCGATGCCGAGGGCCAGGATCACGTTTATGTGATCGAGGTGAATCCGCGCGCCTCGCGCACGGTGCCTTATGTCTCCAAGGCTACGGGCGTCCCGCTGGCCAAGGTCGCCGCGCGGCTGATGACCGGGCGCAAGTTGCGCGAGCTGCTCCCGGCCCAGCTTGCCAGCGGCTTGGACTTGGGAACCGGAACGCATTACTACGTGAAGTCGCCGGTCTTTCCATGGTCCAAGTTCGCCGGGGTAGATACGGTTTTGAGCCCGGAGATGAAATCCACTGGAGAAGTAATGGGTGTGGCAGCCAGCTTTGGCGAGGCCTTTGCCAAGGCGCAACTCTCGGCCGGGCAGGTGTTGCCAGCGGGCGGCACGGTCTTCTTCAGCGTCAATGACCACGACAAGCCGGCGGCCCTCGACCTGGCGCGCCGCTACGTGCATCTGGGCTTCAAGATTGTGGCCACCGAGGGCACGGCCAATGAGCTGGAGCGCGGCGGGCTTATCGTCGAGCGGGTCTTCAAGGTCCACGAGGGAAGGCCGAACGTGGTCGATCTCATCAAGGGCGACCGCATTCAGCTGATTGTGAATACTCCGCGCGGCCAGGACACGATCTTCGATGAGAAGGCCATCCGCCGGGCAGCCGTGCTGGCGCGGATTCCTACCATCACCACCATTGCCGCCGCACAGGCCGCCGTCGAGGGCATTGCCGCCATGCAGCGCCGCCAGACCACGGTCTACGCCTTACAGCAACTTCATGCAGAGACCGGCGCCTGAATAGTTCTGACATCAACTGCGAGAGCGGGCAGCGCCAGACGCGCCTGATCGCGTGGCCGGGATGGGCCGCCGCCAGCCGTCAATCACCGATCTTCTTTAGCAGCCAAGCCATGTTTTGGCCCAGAGTCTTCATGGTGCGGATGCCTTCCTCGTCCCGCTCCACATCGCCAGGCTCAAGACCGATGCCAATGTTCCAATACGACGAACCGGGTACGATCATCTCATTGATGAGGAAGAAGTGGTTCAGGGCGTCGAAGGCATGAATCGCTCCCGCCCGGCGCACCGCTACGACGGCAGCTCCCACCTTGCGGCGAAAGATGCCGCCGTTGGCCTTGGAAACCAGACAGGCGCGGTCCATCAGCGCCTTGATCTCGGCAGTGACGTCGGCCACATAGGTAGGCGAGCCAAGCAGGATTCCGTCCGCCTCATCCATCTTCTCAATATAGACGTTCCCCATGTCGCCGGTTTGCGAACATCGGCGGTTCTTCTTTGCCGAACACTTGCGGCAAGCCAGACACCCGTGAATCTTCGCGCCGCTCAGTTCAATGAGTTCGGTCTCAATCCCTTCCTTTTCGAGTTCCCTCAGAACGTATCCGAGCAGTATGGCCGTGTTCCCGCCCTTGCGAGCGCTGCCGTTGAACGCAACAACCTTCACCTGAGTCCCATGCATGAGTTGCTCTCCCCCGATGCGCCATCCAGCCGCGTCGCTGCAAGGCGGTCTTCCAAACCCTCCATTATGCGCCTTCTCCGGGGTTCTACAATCGAACCATGCTAATTGAGGGCATCTTTGCCGCGGTTCCCACGCCGTTTTACCGAAATGAGCGGGTCTACTTCCGCAAACTTGAGGCCAACATCGCCCGCTACTCGCGCAGCTTGCTGGCGGGAATGCTGCTGCTGGGTTCGACCGGGGAGGCTGCCATGTTGGACGACAGCGAGTCGCGCGACGTTTTGCACGTGGCAGCGGAGACTGCGGCGCCGGAGAAAGTGCTCATCGCCGGGGTCGGCCGTGAGAGCGTGAAGGCGACGGTCGAGCTGGCTGAGGCCGCAGCGCGCTTCCACTACGATGCGGTTCTGGTTCGCACCCCTACCTATTACGCAAGCCAAATGTCGCCGGCAGCCGTTCTGCACTACTTCCGCTGCGTGGCCGACCGCTCACCGCTGCCTGTTCTTGTCTACAACATTCCTCGCTGCGTGCCCTACAACATCCCCATCGAACTGGTTGCCGAACTGGCCCAGCACCCCAACATCATCGGCATTAAGGACTCCAGCGGCGACATGGAGCGGATGCTCGCCCTGATTGCATCCACCCGCGTTGCCTCCCGGCGCACCGTTACCGTTACGCCCGTGTTTGAGGCGGTGACAGGGCGCATGTTAGCTCCCAGGGCCGCCACCGGAAATCAACCCAACGGCGCTCTTGTTTCTGCCGGATCGCTGGCCGGTGCCAGTGCCGCGATCCTGGCCGTTGCTCCTCCGGCTGGGCCCATCAAGACGCGGGCCAAGGAAGTCGGCTTTCATGTGCTCACCGGCTCGACGGCAAGCCTGCTTGAATCGCTTCAGGCCGGCGCCGCCGGCGCGATCCTCGGCTTTGCGGCGTGTGCGCCCCAGGCGTGCCAGGAGGTCTATCTCGCCTGGAAGGATCACGACTTGAAACTCGCGAGAGAGAAGCAAGAGCGCATCGCCGGTCCCAGTCGGCGCATCGTGGGGGAATTGGGAATCAGCGGAGTGAAGTACGCCTGCGACTTCAATGGCTACTACGGGGGCCGTGCTCGCGCGCCGCAGCTCCCGGTTTCAGCAGCGGAGAAGGCGGAAATCGGGCGTTTGCTGGCGGGGATTCGCAACTAGCGAGCTGACGCTGTCGTAGCACGAATGTCCGATAACAGATATTCTGTATAGTGGCACCGCGGCCGTTTTCTCCTCTAGAATCCCTTCATGACACACGCGCCAAAGTCTGCCTTGGTTCTGAGCCATATCGCCTTCGAGGATTTAGGAACACTCAATTCCCCGCTCCGCGAGCGCGGCTTCTACATCGACACCGTCGCCGCAGCCACGTCGCACTTTCCTGTGCCGCAAGCTGAGAGCTGCGATTTGCTCGTGGTGCTAGGCGGCCCTATCGGAGTCTACGACCACCGGGATTATCCGTTTCTGACCGACGAGATCGCCTTGATCCGGCAACGGATGACGGCGCGCAAGCCGATCCTCGGGATTTGCCTGGGCGCGCAACTGATGGCTGCGGCGCTGGGCGCGCGGGTCTTCCCAGGACAGAACGGCAAGGAGATCGGCTGGGCGCCGATCCAGGCCGCTCCCGGTGCGGCGCTGGCGCCGTGGTTTGCCCCGCTGCTCCGACCTGGACTATCCGTCTTCCATTGGCATGGAGACACATTCGATCTGCCGGGCGACGCGCTTCATCTGGCCAAGACCGAGGCCTATTCGAATCAGGCATTTGCAATCGGAGATTTCGCGCTGGCATTGCAGTTTCACCCGGAGGTCACTGCCGCCGACCTGGAAAGCTGGTATGTGGGCCATGCCTGCGAACTGCACCATGCCGGAATCGCGGTTGAGAGTCTGCGCGCCGCCGCTCGCGAACACGGGTCTGCTCTCGAAGAGGCTGCGGCGCGGTTCTGGAATCTGTGGCTGGATCACATCTTGTAGCGGCCCAAATCCTCATCGTTCAGTCCTTCAAGCCAGCCGCGCAGCTGCTCGGCAGTGGGACCTTCAGGTGGGCCGGAGGTGTTCAGCTTGGCGGTCTGCATCACGTGCTCCGCGACGTAGATCGGGCAATCCGCGCGCATGGCGAGCGCGATGGCGTCTGAGGGCCGCGCGTCGATGGTCACCGGCTCCTTCCCTTGCCTGAGGAAGAGGACGGCCATGAATGTATCGTCTCTAAGCTCCGTAATCACAACACGTTCCAACCGCGCGTTCAAGTGATTAATAAGGTTTCTAGTCAGGTCGTGAGTCATGGGGCGTGGAGCTGCCACCTTCTCAATCTCGATGGCAATCGCGTTGGCCTCGAAGATGCCCACCCATATCGGCATCACCGTCTCCGAGGCGACGTCTTTGAGCACCACGATGGGCATGTTAGTGGCCGGGTCCATCATCAGCCCGCGTATTCTGACCTCAATATCCATGCTTCCCTTCTTCCCTGTGCGCTTCTATTTTAGACGGCCTCGCCTGCCAAACTGTTGGGGTGCGTAGCGGTGATCTTCACTTGCAGGTAGCTGCCCGGAGCCGGCGCAATGGGTTGTACATAGGTAAAGTTGACTGGCTTGTTCTGGCTGCTGCGTCCGATAACCTGCCCCCGCGCTGGATTCTGTCCCTCGACCATCACCTCAACTACCTGCCCCAAGTGCTTGGCATAATTAATCCTTTGAATCTCCCGCTGGCGGTCAAGGAGCACTTGAAGCCGGGTGGCCTTCTCCGCTTCCGGGATGGAATCGATCATGGCCAGAGCCGGCGTATTGGGCCGGGCCGAGTACTTGAAACCGAAGACGCAATCGAACTGAACCTGGTCCAGAAGGTCCATGGTCTCGATGAATTCATCCGGGGTCTCGCCGGGAAAGCCCACGATGATATCCGTTGAAATCGAGATGAATCGCCGTGCGGCCTTGATCCAGGCGATCCGCTCCAGGTACCACTCGGGGGTGTACTCCCGCGCCATGAGCTTGAGAATCCGCGCCGAGCCCGACTGGACTGGCAGGTGCACATGGTCGCAGAGCGTTGGATTGGCGTCGATGACCTCGACAATGTCGCGGGTAAAGTCGCGCGGGTGGCTGGTGGTGAAGCGAACGCGGCGAATTCCGGCCACCTGGCCGACAGCGGCCAACAGCTCGGCGAAGCCGCGCTTCCCTTCCGGGTCGCGGTAGCTGTTCACGTTCTGGCCCAGCAATTGGATTTCGGTATAGCCCAGGTCGGCGATTCGCCGCGCCTCAGCGAGCACCGACGACGAGGTTCGGCTGCGCTCTTTCCCGCGCGTGTACGGCACCACGCAGTAGGAACAGAACTTGTCGCAACCTTCGATGATGGCGATATAGGCGCGGTAGGGGCTTTGGCGGGCGGTGAACTCGGTCTCGAAGGTCAGGCCGGTCTGGCGGTCGTCGAGGCCTGTGATGCGGGTCTCGCCGGCTTCAAGCCGGGTCAGCATCTCGGGCAGCTTGCGGTAGGAGGCGGAACCCGAGACCAGCGAGACGTAGGGCGCTCGCTCGAAGATCCTTTCGCCCTCCTGCTGAGCCACGCAGCCCAGCACGCCGAACCGTTTGCCTTCCCGATGCTGGCGCTTGTATTCGTCGAGCCGATGGAAGACCTTCTGCTCCGCCTTGTCGCGAATCGAGCAAGTGTTGTAGAGGATCAGGCCGGCGTCGTCTTCCGACTCCACCTGCCGGTAGCCTTGCTGCCGGAGTGTGCCAATCACCTTCTCCGAGTCGTGGGCATTCATCTGGCAGCCAAAGGTCTCAAGATAGAAGGTTTTTTCCGGTGCCATGGCAATCCCAAGTATAGCGTGATTTGGGTTGCGCCGATTCCCTGCCGCATTGACCGGCTTCAGCGCAGTCCAGTGTGCAGGTAGGCCAGCAGGGCGGCCATTTCCTGCTCGGTGAATCGGCCGTTGAAGGCGGGCATCATTCCCTTCCCTGCCAGCACATTCCGGCGCACAGCCTCATCCGTGGCGGGAGCGCCGCTGGGCAGCGTCTTGTGCGCAAAGACGCCGTGCAGGTCGGGCGGAACCTTCTTGAGGGCCAGGTCGTTGTCCTCATGGCAGTGCGCGCAGCGAATCTGGTAGAGACGCTTCCCTTCCGCTTCCCGCGGAGTGAGCGATGGCGCCTGGCGGCAGGCAGCCAAACCAATGCTCAGGCCGGCCACAACTCCCGCGTAAGTCACCACCCTACTGCTCGCCTGAGAGATCATTCAACCTTCAATCCGACTAATCCTTTCCGGCGAACTGGCCGCTCACGTAATCCCAATTGAGCACCTCGACAAACGCTTTCACGTAGTCGGCGCGCCGGTTCTGGTATTTCAGATAGTAAGCGTGCTCCCACACGTCCACGCCCAGCACCGGCTTGTGGCCCAGGGTAAGCGGACTGTCCTGGTTGGGCGTGGTCTCGATCGCCAGGGTGCCGTCGGGCAGCTTCACCAGCCAGGCCCAGCCGCTGCCAAAGACGCCCAAAGCAGCCGCGGTCAGTTTGTCCTGGAAGCCCGCCAGAGAACCAAATTTGGCGTCGATGGCCTTGGCCAGCCCGCCGGTGGGCGCAACGCCGCCTTTCCCCAGCGTAGGCCACCAGAAGGAGTGGTTGGCGTGTCCTCCGCCCTGATTGCGAACGGCTGTGCGAGCCGACTCGGGCCAGGCGTTCAGGTTTGCCACCAGCTCATCCACGGTCTTCCCTGCCAGCTCGGGATGCGCGGCCACGGCAATGTTCAGATTATTCACGTAGGCCTGGTGGTGCTTGTCGTGGTGCAGATGCATGGTGACGGCGTCGAAGCTGGGCTCGAGCGCGTCGTAGGCGTAGGGCAGAGGCGGCAAGGTAAAAGGCCCAGTTGGCAGCGGGGGCGGGGCTGCGGCAGCGGTTTGGCCGGTGGGGAATCCCTCGGCACGCAGGGTTTCGGTCAACAGCAGCGCGCTTGCCGCGCCGCCAAGGTGCTTGATTGCAGTTCGCCGGTCCATCATGATGGGCAAACCTCCAACTCGTTCGATGCCAGCGGCTGGAGAAAGGCTCCTTGGAAGTGTTTGAACCCCTCAAGTTGCAATGAAACTCCCCAGCTTCGATATCCTGATGCCATGGCGGAGAAGGAATGAAAGAGAAGATGGAGAAGCTCAAGCAGATGGCCCGCGCGGCCCAGAACCGGTGCTTCGGCTGCGGTTCGGCCAATCCAAGCGGCTTGCAACTGGAGTTTCTGCTCGCGGAGGACGGCGCGACTGTTTGCCGTACGGAGATTCCAGATTGCTTCGATGGCCATCCCGGGTGCCTGCACGGCGGCATTATCGCCACGCTGCTGGATGAGGCTATGAGCAAGGCTGTCCGTGCCCGCGGGTTGACGGCGATGACGGGCCGGATGGAGATAGACTACCTGCGTCCCGTTCCCTCCGGCGCGCGCCTTCGCATGGAAGGACGGATCGTCCGCAGCGAAGGCCGCAAGCATTGGACCGAGGCGAGAATCTTGAACGCCAGGGGAACAGCGCTCGCCGAAGGCAAAGGGCTATTCATCGAAGTGCGTCCCAGGTAGCCGTGCAGAGTGGCATTAGCCCCACTCTTTCCGTTCGCCGAGACGAACGGAAAGGACGGGGGGCACACAGCAAGGTGGGGTCTGGGCCTCGCGGGGCGGCCCGAAGGCCGTCCCGCGAGCGGCTTAGTGGATCATGTTGATGGTTTCCTGGGTCAGGGTGTCAAACGTGGTCACCGCCTTGGCGTTAGCCTCGAAGGCCCGTTGGGCGATGATCAGATCGGAGAACTCGGTGGATATGTTTACGTTGGACTCCTCGACTGCTCCGCCTGTCAGTGTGCCCAGGCCGTTGGTCCCCGAGATGCCGATCGAGGCCGTGCCGCTGGCCAGGGTAGTCGCATATTCGGTGTTGCCGAGATCGTGCAACCCCTGGAGATTGGCCATATTGGCGAGCGCCAGTTGACCTACAATTTGCGTCTGCCCATTGGAGTAGGTGGCCGTGACAGTACCATCGGAACCGACAGTAAAGCTCTGATAGTTGCCGCTCGCGTAGCCGTTCTGAGTGGTAGCCGAGACCGAGGAAGTCGCATCGACCTGGCTGATGGTTGGTGCGCCGCTGGGGCCAAGAACATCCCAGGTCATGTTCAGCGTCGATGCTCCATCGGCGAGTCCGGCAAAGGAGATACCGCTCACATTCGCCGCCGGGCTGACTAAGTTCCCGTTGGAATCGAAGGTCAGTGTCCCAGTGGCGTTGGCCGACGCCACCGGATCTTGGATCACGCTGCCGGTGGTCGTCATGTTGGCGCCGGTGACGGTCAACGTGCCGCCAACGTTTGATACGGTCACACCGGTAATGCCCGCGGCGGTTACCGCGCCCTGCAAGGCGAGCTGATAGGCGCCTACCAACTCCCCTGCCGCGATCGGCGGAGCGGTGATCGTCGCCGTGTTGCCGCCGGCTGTCAGCCCGGTGATCGTCAGGTTTGTCGTCGGGTCCACCGTGGCCGTTGCGGCGCCGCTCGATCCGAAGCTGTAATTGATGGTTGCCCCGGCCATATCCTGGCTCACGGCGCTGACCACGGCGGTAGCTGTCGGCGCCGTGACCGTCAGCACACCATTGCTCAAGGTCGACGACACGCCCGCAACACCAAGACCGTTGATCTGACCATTCAAAGCGCTTACCAGTTCGCCCGCGGCAGGAATTGCCACGGCCACTCCTCCAATCGTCAGTGTGGACGCCTTATCGACCGTGGCCAGCGCGCCTTCACTCGAACCGAAGTCGTACGTGTAAAGGGTGTTCAATCCGACTACCTTCGAAGTCGGCGTCACCGCGGTGGTGACGACAGCGGGCGTGGGCGGCGAAGCTTGCAGACTATCGGGGAGCGAGATGCCATAGGACCAGGCATTGGTCCCCGTCTTGGTGTAGGTGACGGTAGCCTCGTAGCTGTTACCCAGCGAATCGTAGACCTGCACCTGGCCGGGAACGCTGCCGCCCACCAGGGTTGCCGAATCGAGTGTAGCGGTCATCCCAAAGGTGGTTGTTGCACTGGGCGGCTCGACCTGGTTCTCCGGGATGTTGACCGCCGCCAACGCCGCGTTGGTATTGACCACGCCCTTGACGGTTGGATAGCCCATCACGCTCAGACCGTCCGTAGTGATGAGGTTACCGTTCGAGGCCAGCGAGAAATCGCCGGCGCGGGTGAAGACGTTGACGCCTCCGTCGTTCAAAACAAAGAACCCGTTGCCGTTCATGGCCGCGTCTGTGTCGACGCCTGTGGAGTCGATGGATCCCTGCGTGAAGTCCGTTTCGTTGGCCGCTACCTTGGTGCCCCCGCCCACCTGGATAGCGTCGCCCGAGCCGCTCGTTCCGACCTGCTGATAGAAGAGGTCGGAGAAGTTGGTAGCCTGGGCCTTGAAGGCCGTGGTGTTCATGTTGGAAAGGTCGTTTGCAATGGTGTTCAACGCCGTGGAATCGGCGTTGAGGCCAGAAAGCGGAATGTAGAAACTTGCCATGATCCTTCTCCTCTGGGTGTGAATTGAATTTGGGGCTGGCCTTGGCGGCCGGCTTGGTGAACGAGCTTCATTGGGCTCCGGAGAGCCCGCCTGCAATCGACTGCGCGCGAGACTGTCCATCCAGCGCATGAGCCACGCGATTGGCCGCGGAACTGGCGACGGGAATGCTGAGATTGCCGGGCGCCAGTTGCGCGCCCGTGGACTGGCCGCTCAGATTGCCAGCCGTGGCTGCGGATGCAACGGAGCCGGCCCCCGCCGACGTGTTTGCGTTGTGCGCGGCCGAATGGACCTGCGCGCCTGCGCTTCCGCCGGGCAGAATGGATGGAGACGAGACGGCCTGTCCGGAGGGCGAACTGCTGCCTGAGCCGGTGGTCGAGGTTCCGAGGCTCGACGACAGGGTCTGGTTGATGTCGATCAGTTGCTCCAGGCTGTTTACCGAAACAAGTTGGTTGATGTACTCGTTGGGATCGGTGTCCGCGGTTGGGTCCTGGTTCTGCATCTCGGTCACCAACAAAGTCAGAAAGTCGTTGGCCGAGATGGTGGCCGAATCGCTGTCCGAGCCGCTAGAACTGCTTGAACCGGTTGTCGCGCTGGCCATGGGAGTTGCGCCCGCGCCCGTCAGCGCTTGTCCCGCCGTCAATTGGTGATTCAAGATTCCTGCCATTGCCGCCATGTTTTCCTTCCTTTCTTCTGCTGGCTCTCATCGTGCCCGACGCTCTTGTGAACCAAATCCTTGCTCGCTGATCCCTTCGATCCCGAAGTCTTCCCTGCCCTGCCGCCTTGGTCCGCCTGCCTTGTGGATCTCAGGCGATGACCGAGATGTGAATGCCCCCCAGCCTCGCAGGCGGATCCATCGCATCTGGCCTTCCTGTCTGAGCCGAAACCTCTGAAGTAGTTGCCGCGGCCAGATCCGGCGCCGCTGGTGGAGGATTGGATCGCGGTTCTGAGAAGGCGCCCTGCCCGGTGTTTTGGTCCGCTCCCTGGTTCAAACCCTGGTTCATTCCCTGGCCCGTTCCCTGATCGCCAAGCGGCCCAGCCCATCTGCCTTCGGGCGCGGCCAGAGTCAGCGTCTCGACCGGCGTGTGCTGCTCGGCAAGAAAGGAGTTCAGTCCCGCCAGATGCCCGCCAAGCGCTTGGGCCGCATCGGCTGAACCCGGCACCAGAGAGGCATGGACGCCGCCTGTGCCCATATCCGCCCGGACGCCGACCCAGCCAAGAGCCGGATCCTGAAATCCCGCTTCGGCTCGCTGGGTCCCGGCATGAATCCACGTAGGCGTCCCTAAAGCGGTCTCGGCATCCAGCGCGGCAAAGGTTTCTCGTGTCGCCGGGCCGGCAGTGGCGCCAGCCGAGTTTGCTGAAGTGTCGTTGGCGGCACTCGTTGCTGCCCGCGCGCCCGCAGGATCCCGCGCCAGGGCAGATGCGTCCAGAGCCTGACCGGCGGGTTGTCCCTCAATAAGACGATTCCCAATTCCAGTCGGTTCTCCCGCACCGGCTCCATGCGCCAGCTTCAGTGTTCCCTGCGTTGAGCTCCGTCCGCCGCTGGCCTGACCGGGCTTTCCTGTAATGGAAGGCACAGCAGGGGACTTGCCAAGTTGGGATGCGCCAACCTGGGCGTCCGCCGATCCTCGATCCGCTTCTTCGCTCACGACCGGCGCCGTTCCAGCCGTTGGGGTTTGATTTCCTGCCGCTCTTGTTCTTCCCGCAGCTCCACCTGAATCGTCCGAATGCAAGGAATGCAAATTGACGGATGCCCAGGTGAAACCCGCTGTCGATTCGCTGGAGAGATCGGTCAGCTGGGATCGCGGCCGCGCCCCGGGGGCGTTCGCAACCGGGCTTGGAATGCTAGACGTCGGAATCGTCAGCGGAAGGCTCTCCACTGTGGTTGGGACCACCAAAGTTGGCGTTGCGCCTGTGGTAGCTTCCAGTCTCCCGTTCTTGCCGGGATTGGCCGAGTGCGTACTGGGCGCCGATTCTGCCGGCTGAGCAGATGCCAGACTCCTTGGCCCTAAACTGGACGCTGCTTGCGGGGGCTCTCTCGATGCGATTTGCCCAGCAGAAACTCCGTTTCGAGAGCCGGGCATGGATAGCGTTGCGCTGACCGCCGGGCCGCCTTGCTGGGATCTTCCTTGCGGCGACGACAGAGCCGCGCCGCTCAGCCGGGGCGAGGTCTCCGGGGATGCCGTTTGAGCTACCCTTGCCAAATCGGTTTCGGCGGAGGCGGGAGTTGTCTCTGCTTCCGACGCCTTGTCGCTGCGGCTGTCCAAACCCGCGCCCGCTCCATGCGTCAGGCTCAGTGTTCCCTGCGTTGAGCTCCGTCCGCCGCTGGCCTGACCGGGCTTTCCTGTAATGGAAGGCGCAGCAGGGAACTTGCCGGGTTGGGATGCGCCAACCTGGGCTTCCGCCGATCCTCGATCCGCTTCTTCGCTCACGACCTGCGCCGCAAGAGCTTCCAGTCCCTGGCCTTCGGATTGCGCCTGCATTGGGCTCTGTGTGAGCGCCTGAATCGGCTCACCAGCAAGGGGTCCAGCCCGTTCTGGCAACGAAGCCTCTTTGCCCACAGTCGATGACGCGGTCTGGCCTGAGTCGGGATTCTCGCCTACCGACCCGGTGTTCAAACGAGCCAGCGGCGCCGTTCCAGCCGTGGCTGGGGTTTGATCACCTGCCGCTCTTGTTCTTCCCGCAGTTCCACCTGAATCGTCCGAATGCAAGGAATGCAAATTGACGGATGCCCAGGTGAAACCGGCTGTCGATTCGCTGGAGAGATCGGTCAGCTGGGATCGCGGCCGCGCCTCGGGGGCGTTCGCAACCGGGCTTGGAATGTTCGGTGCCGGTATCGTCAGCGGAATGCCTTCTGCTGTCGTTGGGACCGCCAAAGTTGCTGTTGCGCCTGAGGTAGCCTCAAGTCTCACGTTCTTGCCGGGATTGGCCGAGTGCGTACTGGAGGCTGATTCTGCCGCCTGAGCACGTGCCAGACTCCTTGGCCCCGAACTGGACGCTGCTTGCGGGAGCTCTCTCGATGCGATTTGCCTAGCAGGAACTCCGTTTCGAGAGTCGGGCATGGATAGCGTTGCGCTGACAGCCGGGCCGCCTTGCTGGGGTCTTCCTTGCCGCGACGGCAGAGCCGCGCCGCTCTGCCGGGTCGAGGTCTCCGGGGATGCCGTTTGAGCTACCGCTGCCAAATCCGGTTCGGCGGAGGCGGGAGTTGTCTCTGCTTCCGACACCTCGTCGCTGCGGCTGTCCAAACCCGCGCCCAGCGAGGCCAGCATCGACTGCCGGAAGCTCTCCAGGCCCGACGCGAAGTTTTGAGGGGGATTCGCGGCCGGCGCACCGGCCCACGCTGCGCCTTGTGCCTCGGTTGCTTTCCTTGTCGAAATCTGACTCTGACCCAGCTCCCGATGGCCGGCCGCGACGATCTCGATTCCTGCGGTTACGCTCATGGTCGGTGATAGAGCAGATGCCGTGCCAAAGGGAGTAGACGCGGGTTAAAGCATTGTCACGAATGGAACTGTCGATCCCAATTCAGGAAGCCGCCAGCCTTTCGTGTTGATCTTCCCTCAAGTTCTCGTGCTCTCTCGATCGATTTCTTGCGGAGCGCCTTCCGGAGTCGCCAATTCAGAGGTTGCAACCCTGGCCAACTGCGCTTCGGATTCTTCCCGATGCAACCGGTTTCCATACCAGTCATCGAGCGCCTGTTGACCGTGCCGGCCGGCCTCGATAGCATCTTGCGCTTCTGCCTCCTGGATCAGCGTCTCGGCTTGGCGGCGCTCGACTCTATGAGTGAGAAACTCCTGGCGGAGTTCAGCCACGTCGAGCTCCGCATTCGCGATTCGTGGAGCCAGCGCCGCGGCGTGACGGCTAGCCGCCCGCCCCTCCTCGAGGCCAGCCAGCCGGTCAGCCAGCTCCCCGGTGCGCGCGCTCGCCTCGACCAGCCGCCGCCCGCGGCGATCCCGCTCTACGGTAGCCGCCAGCGCGCGCTTCAGCCGATTGAGCTCGGCCAGCGCGGACTCGAGCGCGAGCCGGCTCTGTTCTTCCTCGATAATCCGGATGCCGAGCAAGCGGCGCAGTCCCCGCGAAACGGCCATGGCTCACACCTCCGCAGCCAGGGCGGAGAGGCCGCGCACGGATTCGGCAAAGCGGACTTGCTCGCGCACCTCCTGGGTCATGAAGGTTCGCATCGCTCCCCGGGCGCGCAATGCGCGATCAAGGTCCGGGTCCGATCCCGGTTTGTAAGCCCCTATACGCACCAGATCCTCGGAGCGAGCGTAGACGGCCATCAACCGGCGCAGGAGCGCCGCCTGCTCGCGATGCTGGGGCTGGGTCACAGAGGGCATCAGCCGGCTGATCGAGTCGAGCACCTCGATGGGCGGATACCAGCCCTCGGCAGCCAGGGAGCGGGAGAGCACAACATGGCCGTCCAACAGCGATCGGACCGCATCCACAAGCGGATCCTGCTGATCGTCGCCTTCCATCAACACTGTATAGAAGGCGGTGATCGAGCCCACGCGGAACTGCCCGGCCCGTTCCACTAGCCGGGCCAGCCGCGCAAAGACCGAGGGCGTATACCCCTTGGCTGTGGGCGGTTCCCCGGCGGCCAGACCGATCTCTCGGGCGGCCATGGCGAAGCGGCTCAGCGAATCGAGCACTAGAAGCACATTCTTGCCCTGCGCGGCAAAGAACTCAGCCACCGTGGCAGCGCCCAACGCCGCCCTTACGCGCATCAGCGGCGACTGGTCGGAGGTCGAGACCACCACAACTGAGCGGGCCAAGCCCTCCGCGCCGAGCGAGTTCTCGAGAAACTCCCCCACTTCGCGGCCACGCTCGCCCACCAGCCCCACCACGGTCACATCGGCTTCGGTATTGCGGGTCATCATGCCGATCAGCGTGCTCTTGCCCACTCCCGATCCGCCGAAGATGCCCACCCGCTGGCCCCGGCCGACGGTCAAGAGGGCATCGAGCACGCGGATGCCGGTGCCTAGCGGCGTGCGAATGGGCGCGCGGTCCAGCGGGGAACGCACCACCCCATCGAGAGGGAGGAGCACAGAGAATGCCGGAGGCCGGCCCTCGTCGATCGGCGCGCCAAGAGCATTCAGCACTCTTCCCATCAGGGCCGGACCCACCTCAATCTCAGGGCTTACGCCTAGAGCAGCCACCGGATCGCCCAGACGAATGCCCTCCGTCGTCTCAACCGGCATGGACAGCACATTTGAGCCGCGAAAACCGATTACCTCCGCCAGATGAGGACGGCCAAACTGGTCCTGAATCTCACAGCACTCACCCACTGAGGCCAGCGGTCCAGCGGATTCGATGGTCTGGCCCACCGACTCGACGACCTGTCCGCGCCAGCGCCAGGGCTGACCGCGGCTCAGACGTCCGAAGTAGCGGGCCAGAAGCGGCGTGGCAGGCCCCGTCATGGGCGAGTCTCCAAGCCTTTGCCGGGTGCCTCGTCCGCCTGAGGGCTACTGCGACCGCCGACGCGATCGAAGAAGCCGTGCTCGATCTCGCCCAGTTGGGCGCGAATCCCCATATCCACCGAACCCAACTCCGTCTCGATCATGCAATCGCCCAGGCGCATTCCCTCCCCCGCAACCACCGTGGGCTTCACACGCAGTTTGGGCAGGAGCGCAATGGTCTCGGTCCATAGGTCGAACTCGGCCGGAGGCACCCTGAGCCGCACCTGGGTCGAAGCTGAAAGCTGCCCCAGAGCCACGCGCACCGCTCCGGTCAAGAGCAGTGGGTCCATTTGGGCCTCGCGGCGCAAGATGCGGGCAGCTATCGCCATAGCCAGTTCCACCACCTCATGCTCAACCCCAAGCAGAAACCGGTCGCGCTCCTGCGCAAAGCTCTCCACCAACTCGGCGGCCTGGCGTGCGCGATGCTGTTCGGCAGCGGTGTGGGCCGCGCCCTGCGTCTCGCGCTCGGCCTGACGGCCCTCCACCCGGCCCTGCTCGCGCCCGGCCTCGAAGGATCGCCGTGTCTCCCCTGCCAGGCGCTGGTCGAACTCTGCGCGCACTCCCGCCTCAGTCGCTCTTGGGGCCCGATCATGCCCTAGCTCCTCGGGCGTACCGGCGACGCTCTCCATCGCCCAGCCCTCCCAGGCCGGCACCGCGGGCACATCCGGGCCGGCCGGATAATCGAAGACCTCGATGAGCCCGGATGCGCCGCCCGGCACTGTCGATTCCGTCTGTTGCAAAGGTCTCCTTCCCTCTCCGAGGATTCCGGTGGTTTGTTGCCGGTGGTCAGCCAGCCACTGAGAACTGAAAGCTGATTGCCGTTCAGGCCAGCATCTCGTCGCCGGTTTCCAGCTTTAGAACCACCTTGCCCTCAGTCTCCAGCCGCCGGGCCAGATTGAGAATCTCCTGCTGGGCTTGCGCTACTTCGCGCGAGCGAACCGGGCCCAGCACCTCCATATCTTCCTTCAGCATCTCCACGGCTCGTGAGCTCATCGACTTGAATATCTGGGCGCGCAGCTCATCGTTGGCGCCGCGCAGAGCCAGCGCCAACTGCCTCTTGTCTACCCCGGAGACGATTTCGCGGATGGTGGTCGGCGGCACCGTGACCAGATCTTCAAAGGTGAACATCAGATTGCGAATGCTGAGGGCAAGCTCCGGCTGGGCGTCCTCGATGGTTTCCAAGATCTTCTTCGACTCCTCGGCGTTGAGCCGGTTCAACAGGTCGGCCACCGCCTTGAAGCCCGAGTAGCTCTTGCGTGCCGTGTCGCCCACGTTCTCCAGTCGACGATGCAGAATGTGGGCTACCTTCTGCGCCATCTCGGGCGAAAACTGACGCATCTCGGCCAGGCGCTGGATGGAGACCACCTTGTGGTCTTCGCTCAGGTTGTCCAGCACCATCGAGGCTCGCCGCGGGTCCAGGTGCGCCAGCACCAGCGCAATGGTCTGCGGATGCTCGGAGTCGAGCAGCTTGCCCAACTGCTGGGGATCGGTGCGTTGCAGTTTGGCCAGATTGCCCTGTGCGGCCTCCTGGGAGCGGCGCACAAGCATCAACAGGTCGTCGGCGCGCTGCTTGCCGAAGGTTTCCATCAGCAGACGGCTGGCATAATCCAGGCCGCCGTGGACCATGAAGTTCTGGGTCTCCAGAAGCTCCCAAAACTCCCTCAGTATTTCGGCGGAGAGCTCGGGCGTGATCCCGCGCAAGTCGGCCAGCTCCTCGGTAAGCCGTTGCACGTCCACCTCAGGCAGCGCACGCAGAATCTCCTTGGCCAGGTTCTCGCCGACAGCGACCAGCAGAACGGCCGCCTTGCGAATTCCAGACAGGCTCGCCGACTGGCGGTGACGTGCTGGTCCGTTCTCGCTTCCCTGATCGGCCAAGGCCCGGTCCTTTCGCTTCCTGCGCTCGTCCCTTTGCAACTCCCGGCTTCGCTTGCCCCTGCTGTCACCGGCGCCGCCAGCTCTTGCTTCCTCTCACTCCCCCAGCGCGGGCGCCCCGATTCCATTCCCCATCCAACTGGCCCAACTGCCTTTTGCCGGACTCCCGTTTCGTCTGGCCTGCTCCCGGCGACTAGTCAGAGTGAATCCAACTCTGCAACAGGCGCGAACTTTGCGTCGGTTCGCGCTTGAGATGCGTAGTGACCTGCTCGAAGATCTCCTGAGCCTTGATTCGCTCGGGGTCCAACTCAACCGGTTCCGGAGGTCTAAGAACGGGTTGCGCCGCTCCGGCCGGCAGCTCCCTGGCAGTGCCTCTGGCGGCACCCGCGGGCGCGAGCCGGACCCGGCGAAGCGCGGGACGCACGCCGAAGGCCAGAAGCACCAGCAGGCCAACCAGCAGAGCAACGTACTTGACCACCACCGGCGAACTCTCCGCCTTCGCCAGCACCTGCACGGGCAGCGAAACCGGAGGCTGGGCGCGATTATCGTCGAAGGCCAGATCTTCGACCGTGAGCATATCTCCGCGGACAGAATCGAAGCCCACTGCCGCCTGGGCCAGCGCGGTCAGGTTGCGTAGCTCATCGGCCGAGCGAGGCTGCCAGACCGCCGCTTTGTCCTTCTGGGCAGCCTGGGCCAACCGGTCGTTTACAACGATAGCCGCGGTCAGCCGCTGCACTCTTCCCGGATTCTCAAGCACGTGCCGCACGGTCTTCGAGGACACGTAAGTTCCGGACTCGGTCTTGGCGGTTTGAGGGGGAGTCATCTGCTGTGGGTAGACCGGCAGAGCCTGCGTGTTGGGCACGTTCGAGGCAGTTCCAGGAACCCCGGCGGCCACCGGCTGCGCCCCGGCCGTCTGCTCCGTGCGCTGCATGGTGAGTGTCACCGTCTTGTCCGGATCGTAGGTCTCCTTGGTCTCCTCGGTCTCCGCCGGATTGTAGTTCAGCGTAACGGAGGCGCGCACGTTGCCTGCCCCGGTGACCGGCTCCAGGGTGGCAACCAGTTTCTCCTCGAGGGCCTGCTCGGCGCTCAGGCGCAGCGCATCGGCGGTTTTGGGGCCCAGCGGCAGATGGCCTGCCGCGTCGACCAGAACCACCCGCTCCGGAGATAGCCCGTCAACAGCCGACGCCACCAGACTGCGGATCGCCTCCGCTTCGCCATCAGCCAAGGAGCGGTGGCGCAGCCTCAGCACCACCGAGGCTTTGGCCGGCCGCTCCGCATCGCGGAAGAGTGAGTCGTGAGGCATGACCAGGTGGACCCGCGCCGACTCAACATCGGAAAGTGAGCCCACGGTGTGCTCGAGTTCGCCCTCCAACGCCCGCTGGTAGTTGACCTGCTCATCGAATTCGGAGCCAACCCAGTTGGGTTTGTCGAATATCTCAAAGCCCAGCCGGCCGCTCTTGACGCCCCCCTTGGCGGCGGTCGCCAGCCGGGCCTTGTCCAACTGCGCGGCAGCCACCCGGATGCTCGTCCCATTGTCGGCCACGTCGAAGGGAATCTGCGCCTGGGTGAGGATCTGGCCGGTCTGGCGCGCGTCGTCGGGATCCAGGCCCGCGTACAGAATCCGCCAGTCGGGGCGCAGCGCGTACCAGAGCAGGCCCCCGCTTAGCGCCGCGAGCAGCACCGCGGCAGTGAGCGCCCAGCCACGCTCGGCAGGCTGCATCCTAGCCCAGCTCACCCGCCCTCGCGCCCACAGGCCAGCCAGCCGGTCGGTCCACTGAGGTTGTCCGGGGTTAGCCGGCGCGCTCTTTTCCAACTGAATTCCGGTGGCCATCGTTTCCGTGTCCCGCCAATTCTCCCATCGTCGTTTCCGCGCTGTTCAAAGCCGTT